>CAYRAD010000162.1:0-6313 GCA_964422135.1 uncultured Vicingus sp. | reverse complement strand
CTGGAACAGTAAGAGAATACCATAAATCTCCACCAGCATAAGTTCCACAAGAAGGATTTGCTATTCCTGAATTGGTTGCTCCAGTATTGTCTTCATTTAATTTAGAACCTGTACATCCCACAGTAATTATTCTTGCATTGCATGGATCATCAGCTGAACTTGGACAATTGGAAACATCAATGGTTAGGTCGTAATTTCCTGTAGCCCCACTATATCCTTCAATAACAACCACGTAAGTTCCGGCTGCTAATCCGTTTTGCGTTATGGTTGATTGTAATCCGCAAAAATCATCATTGGAAGCTAATGGAGCCCCACTACAAGCACCGGATGTAACATTATAGAATAATAAATAAGTATCGAAAGCCGACCCACATAAATCCACCGTTACATCAGCCTGAGTGGCAATAGTAAACTCATAGATGTGATCTCCTCCTGAAGAATAATAACTGCAATCATTAATACTTCCTGCAGTACTGTTTGAATAGGAATAAGGTGATCCGGCACAAGTTAAAGTTCCTAAATTTAAACCCGGCCATGGAGTATCTTGTGCAAATGATTTATCCACAAAAATTACGAGTGAACAGAAGGCAATGATAAATATTCTAAAAAATATTTTCATAATAATTTATACTATTTTAAAATCTCCCAAAACCCAAATATCTTATACTAATTAATCTAAATCGATTTAGGTTTAATTCGTTTGATTTATATTTATGTTTATCGGTCATTATTACTCATTTGTCGACTACAAATATAATTAAGAAATACTGATTTTTTCTATTACATCCTCTTTAATCACTAATTAAATTTGTCTTAACTTATTGATTTAGTTACTACTTCGTATATTTAAACGATTTAGATTTTAAATCGTTTAAACAAACAATTTTTCACCATTATTGAATTCTTAAACGATTAGATTAAAATTGTTAAATTTTACACTTCAGGATAGAAGGCATTCTTTATATGATTAATCTTACTTTCTTTATTATTATGAATGATAGAAATAACATCAAACCTGCATTCAAGGTCAATTTCTTTTTCATTAAGATAAAAGTCAGCTCCATCGATTAAATGTTGCTGCTTTTTCAGATTCACAGCCTCTTCCGGATTGCCAAATGCAGAGGAACTTCTTGTTTTTACTTCCACAAAAACTATTTCATTTTTATCTACAGCAACAACATCAATTTCAAATTTATTTTCTCTCCAGTTGCTTTCAATGATTTGATAACCCAGATTAGTCAAATATTCTATGGCCAATTCTTCTCCTTTTACTCCCAACTGATTATGTTCTGCCATAATAATTAATTAACCGTTGTGTAAAAGTATTTATTTTTTTAAAAGCAATTTTTTTTATTTGAAAACGAATATTTGTAAACTTGTTTACTTAAAATTAAGAATATGAACAGATTAAAAACTTTCACCTTTACTATTTTCCTATTGTTCACAGTAAGTTTAATAGGTCAGGGATTTCAAGGCGTTATTGAATTTAAGCGGATAAACTACTTTGATGAAACCGCATACATCTATTATATATCAGCTAATAATGTACGGATAGACGAACTTAAAAAGGATGGTGTTGTTAGTGGAACCATGCTGGTTAATTTAAAGACAAAAAAAGTTATCGCCATTAATCATGATCGAAAAATGTACATGAACATCAAATCAACTCCAAGTGTTAAAGACATGAGCAATTGTGAAACTTTTAAAACCACAGAGAAAAAAGTAATCCTCGGACAAAACTGCACCAAATGGACGGTAAGTAATGCTGATTTTAATTCGAAAGCTACCTACTGGGTTATTGATAAAGGAAACTACTTTTTCTTTAAAGACTTACTATCCGCATTAAACAGAAAAGATAAAATCGGGCTTTATTTTATGCAAATCCCCGAAAACGCTGGTTATTTCCCAATAATGGGAAAAGAGGTTGGTGATGACGGTAAACTAAAAGCCAAAATGGAAACCACCAAAATGACTAAAAAGAAGATTGATGCCAGTATGTTTAATATACCTTCAGGTTATCAAAAATTTGGTGGCTCTTAAATAAATTTCAGCTTACAAGTTTTACCGATTGATAGTTTTACTCTTGCTCCCATTTTTAAGGCTAAATTGCTTTTAATGTGTCCTGCTTTAAATCCAAAACAAACAGGATAATCATATTTGTTGACAACATCGGCAATAATCTCTTCTGCGGTCTTTCCATAAGGAATGGCGTTGTCATTCATATCAGACAATCCTCCAACAACTAATCCAGCAAGATTTTCTAACATTCCAGCTCGTTTCAAATTCATCATCATTCTATCAATATGGTAAAGGTATTCATCCAAATCTTCAATAAATAAGATTTTACCTTTCGTGTCCAACTGAGATTTAGTTCCGGTTAAACTATAGATAATCGACAAATTTCCTCCTACAATTTCTCCCTCTCCGTTTCCATTTCTGTTGAAGTGATGGGTATCAAACTGATAATTCAATTCTTCACCAAACAACCCTTTTTTTAGACTACTCAAACTCTCTTGGGATGTTGTTGTGAAGTTAATCGGCATGGTGGCATGCAAGGTTTGAACGTTAAAATTTTGGTTGATATGATTATGTAAAACCGTTACATCACTATAACCGATAAGCCATTTAGGATGTTGTAAAAAACCTGAAAAATCAAGTTCATCAATAATCTGAACAGTACCATAGCCTCCCCTTGCACAAATAATAGCTTTAATGTTTTTATCATCTAGTGCTTGTTGTAAATCCGATTTTCGTTCTTCCGTGGTTCCTGAAAACTGATTATCCTCTCTGAACAGATTATGCCCTAATTCAACCTCTAAGCCCCAACTTTTAAATACTTCTATTGCTGGTTTTATTTCCTGCTCAGAAATCTTTCTGGCAGTAGAAATAATTGCTACTTTATCTCCTTTTTTTAAATCAGACGGTTTTTCCATACGCTCGTATCAAAAATAAGCATTCAAAAATGTACATTTGCCAAAATTAAAACTTCATACACCAAACATCAAACATTGAGCAATAAAAAACGACATACCATCACTGCTGCTTTACCTTATGCTAATGGTCCCTTACATTTAGGCCATTTAGCCGGTGCTTATTTACCTGCCGATATTTATGTGCGTTATTTAAAAAGCAAGGGCGAAGAGGTAGTTTTTGTATGTGGATCTGATGAACATGGTGCTGCCATTACGCTTAGAGCAAAAAAAGAAAACACTACTCCTCAAGCAATTGTAGATAAAAATCATGCACTTATTAAAAAATCTTTTGAAGATTTTGGAATAGATTTTAGCATCTATCATCGTACTTCAGCTGATTTACACAAAGAAACTGCTGCTCAAATTTTTAAAGATTTATACGATAAAGGCGAGTTTATACAACAAACTACGGAGCAATTTTATGATGAAGAAAACAAACAGTTTTTAGCGGATAGATACATTGTTGGTACTTGTCCAAAATGTGGTTTTGATGGGGCTTATGGTGATCAGTGTGAGAAATGCGGTTCCACTTTAAGTCCTAATGAATTAATCAATCCAACATCTACTATTAGTGGAAATACGCCCGTTTTAAAAGAAACTACCCACTGGTTTTTACCCATGAATAGACATGAAAATTGGTTGAAAGAATGGATTGAAACAGGCAAATTAGATGGCGTTCAACAACATGATGTTTCGAAATGGAGGAACCAAGTTATCGGACAATGTAAAAGTTGGATAGCTAATGGTTTACAACCTCGCTCTATTACTAGAGATTTGAATTGGGGCGTAAAAGTTCCTGTAAAAGGTGGTGAAGGCAAAGTATTATACGTTTGGTTTGATGCTCCTATTGGTTACATTTCTGCTACCAAACAATGGGCAAAAGACAACAATAAAAATTGGGAAGATTATTGGAAAAATGAAGACACAGAATTGATTCATTTTATTGGTAAAGACAACATTGTTTTTCACGGCATTATTTTCCCTATCATCTTAAAAGAGCATGGCGATTATATTTTACCAACCAATGTGCCTGCTAACGAATTTTTGAATTTAGAAGGCGATAAAATTTCCACTTCCCGCAATTGGGCAGTGTGGTTACATGAATACATCGAAGATTTTCCTGATAAGCAAGATGAATTGAGATACGTTTTAACATCTATTGCTCCAGAAACCAAAGACAGCGAATTTACCTGGAAAGATTATCAAGCAAGAGTGAATAACGAATTAGTTGCTATTTTAGGAAATTTTGTAAATAGAACAGTTGTTTTAACACATAAATATTACAACGGAATTGTCCCAGAAAAAGGAACTTTGTCAGATTTAGATAACGCAACTTTAGCCAATATTAATTTTGTAAAAGAAAAAGTAGCTCAATTATTGTCAAACTTTAAATTTAGAGATGCACAAACAGAAGCCATGAGTTTAGCTCGAATAGGCAATAAATATTTAGCCGATACTGAACCTTGGAAATTGATTAAAACAGACGAAGAAAAAGTAGCTTCAATTATGTATGTTGCACTTCAAATAACAGCTGCATTAAGCGAAATATTTATTCCTTTTTTGCCTGCAACTTCTCAAAAACTAAAGAGTATGTTAGCATTTGATGCGAATGGAGAATTACCTATCGGACATCAAATTGGCAAGGCCGAATTACTTTTTCAAAAAATTGAAGACGAAGCCATTGAAGCACAAATCGAAAAACTAAATAAAACCAAAATACATCAATCCAATCCAAAAGCAAAACCTATGAAAGATGAAATTACTTTTGATGAATTCTCTAAAATGGACATCAGAATTGGAACTATCTTAACTGCCGAAAAACATCCCAATGCAGACAAGTTGTTAAAAATGACAATAGATACTGGAATTGATGTAAGAACTGTTGTTTCTGGTATTGCTGAACACTATCAACCTGCTGATATAATTGGAAAACAAGTTTCTGTCTTGATTAATTTAGCACCCCGAAAAATTAGAGGAATTGAATCGCAGGGAATGATTTTAATGGCCGAAAATAACGAAGGAAATCTGGCTTTTGTGTCACCAGAAAAAGTGATGGATAACGGAGGAGAGGTAAGGTAATTATGAATGTTGAATTAAGAATGATGAATATTCAAAAAAGTGTGGGGGCTAATTCAAGAACGGTGCGAAATACGTAATAACCAGCCTAGGAAATGCGAAAGCCTTGTGCGAAAAGGTTATGTAGTATTTGGTGTTCTTGATTGATTTTTTGTTTCTTTTTTATCAAGAAAAAAGAAAAGTAGTAATGAATAAACAAAATAATATATTATGAGAATTGTTAATTCAATAATAGGTGGGATAACCACGTTCTTTTTACTTATTGGTGTTCTCTTTAAAATTATGCATTGGCCAGGTGCTGGTATTTTGATCGTTTTATTTGGAAGTTTATTAGCCATGTATGTTTTTCTAGTAGCTGGAGCTAATATTTCTAAATACAAGGGGCGAAAATTTTTACAAGCTTGCAACGGTATTGGTGGTTTTGGAGCTTCAATTTTAGCAATTGGTTTATTATTTAAAATAATGCATTGGCCAGGTTCTGGTTTAATGTTAATTGTTGGGATGACTTCAATGGCAGTAGTTTCTATTTTCTATATGATATCTTTCTTGGTAAAAAAAGAAGAAATTAAAGTTACTCCACCTTTATTTTTTATTGTTATTGGGCTTTGTGCTTTATTCTTTGGAACAGGCTCTAGTAGTACAAACAGGAATTGGATTTACAAAGATTTAGCAAAGACTGCTAAATCGTTCAATAACAGTAGAATTGAAATTCAAAATAAAAATCAAGAATTAGTACAATCTGAAGGTTCAAAAATTCTTTTAGAACACACTAATGAACTAACCGAGCACATTGAAAAATTAAAAAGAAAACTTTACTCTTATTGCGATAAAATACCACAAGAGGTGGCTGACACTATTGCTTTGGAAAAGTTATATACTTTGAATGATTATTATAGCCCAACCCATTTGATGGGCTTAGTAGAACCATGTTGTCCAATAAAAGTTCCAGGTTTAGAAGATTTTAGCGGTCTTACTCTAAGAGAAAAAATTGATGAATTTAATGAATCTTTACCTAATAAAATTGACAATTTATGGATTGACAACAACGATGTCACTGACCCAGCTACAGGTATTGTAACTTACACTAATTCAAGTGGAGGTACATTCCAAGTTAGTGGATTTACTACGGGGATGACAGATTCTTATACCACTGACGCTTATATAAGTGGTACAGAAATTAAGTTTGATAATAATATTCAAGGGGTTGATTACTATAATGTAGATTTATTACCGTTATTGAGCGGTAAAACCGATAATACAACATT
>CAYRAD010000161.1:0-6329 GCA_964422135.1 uncultured Vicingus sp. | reverse complement strand
TACAGGTATTGATACCCTATCAATCCCATCCGTAGGATTGCCACTTGGATCTTGGGTTGCTAAACAAAACTGAATATCCATATTCCCTCCGGCTGGAAGAAAAGCTGCTGGTGGGTTATAATCAGCATTAGTTTTAGAATAATCTTCATTTAAAATAGTAATTTGAGATTGAACCTGAGCAGAACTAATATTCTGAGTTGAATTACCGTACAAAACATGAACAACAACAGGTATATTTCTACTTGCTTTAATCCCATAATTTGGATTATTCTTTAATTCAAGAATTTTTTGTGCTATCCAATTTTCAAATTGAGCTTCAGTTTGATGATTTGGATCTAAAGCTGCTTTTAATTTTTCAGATTCTGCTGTTAAACACCTGATTTGACCGGTTGGTGTTTTTTGTGCATTATCAATAAGTTCCTGCGATTTCTGCTTATATACAGAAATATCCATTTGTGAGGATTTGTTTATAGGCAGTGGAGTTCTCTTGTTTTGAGCAAACGTAAAAGAACCAGCCAATAACAATGCTGATAATAAATAAGTAAATTTTTTCATCGATTATTATTTTAGTTAGTTAGTATTTTAAAGAAATCTAAATTAATTATTTAAATAATATTTCACAAACAAACTTTAAAATATTCGATGATTCCTAAAATAAATTCTATGTACGCAACCTTTTTAACTTTTAAAACGTCTATTATTGTGGAGATAGTTTTAAAGTTAATTAGATAGGTAGTTAAACAAAAAAATCTCCTGCCTTTGAAATTAAAGTCCTGCATTTTGCGGGACTTTTCTTATATAAACATCTTACCGGGATTAAGGATACCTTTTGGGTCGAATAAATACTTAATGTTCTTTTGTAAGCGTAATTCTGTTTCTCCGAAAGTAATATCCATATAATTTTTTTGAACATAACCAATTCCATGTTCGCCAGAAATAGTTCCTCTTAATTTAACACATAATTCAAAAATCTTTCTTATCCCAACCGTTAAATTATTATT
Organism: uncultured Vicingus sp.; assembly: GCA_964422135.1. Lineage (GTDB taxonomy): Bacteria > Bacteroidota > Bacteroidia > Flavobacteriales_E > Vicingaceae. The sequence continues at coordinate 5,328 of CAYRAD010000161.1, read as the reverse complement.
CCAATCCTCATCACTCATATTTTTTTTAAGAATATTGATGTGTAAATTTCCATCTCCGGCGTGACCATAACACACTGATTTGAATCCAAAATCATTTCCAATTTTTTTAACTCCTTTTAATAGTTTTGGTAATTCCGCACGTGGAACAACCGTATCTTCTTCTTTGTAGATAGATGATGATTTTACAGCTTCACCTAAAATTCTTCTTAGTTTCCATAGTTTTTCTTTTTGCAGAGCGTTTTCAGCAAATAGTATTTCATCACAATTATATTCTTCTAATACATGATTAATTACTTCACATTCTTTTAACAGTACTTCTTTATCATTCCCATCAACCTCAATAAGAAGGTGTGCCTGTATATGATCTGGAATTGCTATCGATTCATTCCTTAAATATTTTGTACCTAACAAAAGTGCATCACGCTCAATAAACTCTAATCCCGAAGGAGTAACTCCTGCCCTAAAGATGGAAGAAACAGCTTCGCATGCCTTTTCGGCAGAAGAAAATGATGCCAACATCAACAAATCATTTTGAGGATATGGGATTAAACGAAAAACCGCTTTAGTGATAATACCTAAAGTTCCTTCACTACCAATCATCAGTTGAGTAAGGTTATAGCCCGTTGAATTTTTAAGCACATTTGCTCCTGTCCAGATTATTTCTCCTGATGGCAAAACCACTTCAAGATTGAGTACATAATCTTTGGTAACTCCATATTTTACAGCTTTTGGTCCGCCAGAATTTTCAGCTAAATTTCCACCAATAAAACAACTTCCTTTACTCGCTGGATCTGGTGGATAAAACAATCCTTTTTCTTGAACTGCTTCTTGAAAAACCTGTGTAATTACTCCTGGCTCAACTGTTGCCTGTAAATTTCGTTCATCAATTTCTAATATTTGATTAAACCTTTCCATTGACAACAATATCCCTTTATTAACAGGAAGTGCACCTCCACTCAATCCTGTTCCTGCTCCTCGAGGTGTTAAGGGTATATTGTTATTGTTGCAAAGTTTTACTATTTCAGCTATTTCTGTAGGTGTTCGGGGAAGTACAACAACTTCGGGATAATAAATTAAATTTTCCGTTTCATCGTGCCCATATTTTTCAAAAGCTTCCTTATTAAAAAGAACATATTGTTCACCTAACAGCTTAATTAATTGATTAATTATATTAGGAGTTATTTTATTAAAAGTCATAATAGTAGAAATTAATTGGAGCCTAAAATTAATAATTAATCGAATTAATCATCTATATTTGCAGCCTTATTTTAGCCCTGTAGCACAACTGGATACCATGCCTGCCAGCAGACAGGATGCACCTAGTTACAGAGGATTATTTTTATAGTATGAAATACTATGTTTACGTTCTTAGAAGTGATAATTTTGACAGAAATTAAACTGGTTTTACAACGAATGTTGAAAATCAGTTAAAACAACATAATTCTAGAAAAATAATTATTTGGCCCTGTAGCACAACTGGATAATGCACCTCGTTACGGCCGAGGAGATTTGGGGTTCGAATCCCTACAGGGTCACAGGAAAAATTTTTTCAAGAGGGTGTCCGAAAAGTCGAGACACCCTTTTTTTTTTGAAATATTCTTGATTAGTTTATTCGTTTTTGTAATCCGCCTCATCAGTTTCAAGCACTTCTAATTCAGTCATTTCTTTTTGGGTGATATTTTCATCTTTAAAAGAAATATTAGGGTCGCTATTCATTAATTCCTTATCCAATTCATCATCAGCAATCTTATCGCCCATCGCTTGATTTTCAGTATCGTCAAATTCCCACTCTTTATCTACCACACCTTTATTATTTCGGATTGCTCTAAAAGCATAAGTTCTGGCTATCCTGCTATGTTGCAATGCCCGATGAACTTTGTGTGTTTTTAAAAGCTTTTTAGCATATCGTTGATGATAAACTGCTTTTGCTAAATTTCCTTTCTTAACATGTCCTTTCTTAACACTATTGTGAGCAACAATTATTACTTTATTCGTTCTCTTTAAAAACTTAATAGCATGTGTCATATTTATTTTATGATTAGCTTTTATCGATTGTTGTTTTTTGTGTTGTACCACTTTCTTCTTTACATATGGATGTTTAACTTGGTGCTGAGCATTAGCACTAAATACAATAGGTAATGACAATAATGCTCCTAATAATAATTTTAATTTCATAATTTTGAGTTTTTAAATTTTATGGTGTTTATACAATAATTAGACCAAAGAAAAAGACAAGGGTTTAATGTAAATTTCAAACAAAACGATATCAACCTTTTTCCTGAGCAATTTTCGAAATCAAATCCTTTACCTCAGTCTCAATGATATCTCTTACTCGATTAAATTCTTTTGGTTCCATATGTTTAGGATCTGGTAACCCCCAGTCTTCCCTGTTAACTGCATTAATCATTGGACATTCATCACCACAACCCATTGTTATTGCATAATCGTATCTAATTTGTGGGATTTTATCTAAACCAAAAGATTGATGACGGTTAAGGTCATAACCCACTTCAGTCATACTTGCAATAGCTTTAGGATTGATAATTCCTGAAGGCTTTGAACCAGCACTATAGGCCTCTACTATTCCTTTACCATGCATCTTTGCAAAAGCTTCTGCAATTTGGCTTCTACACGAATTTTCGATACAAACAAATAATACTTTTTTCATTTTTCAATATTTATTTTTATTTGAAAATTTAACTAACGATAACATAATAGGTACTTCAATTAACACTCCAACAACTGTTACCAATGCTGCTCCTGAATCTATTCCAAATAAGGCAATGGCTACTGCCACAGCCAATTCGAAAAAATTACTTGCACCAATCATTGCTGCTGGTGAACAGGTTGGATGTGGAAGGTTGATACTTTTGCCAGTAAACCAGGCTATAAAGAATATAAAATAAGTTTGAATGGCTAAAGGGATGGCAATTAAAACCACCAAAAAAGGTTGTTCCAATATGGTTTGTCCTTTAAAAGCAAACAATAATATCAGCGTGGTCAATAATGCAATAATTGAAAGCGGTTTTAATTTTTTTAAAAACACGTTAGAAAACCACTCTTCACCTTTGGCTTTTATTAGCCATAATCTGGTTAAAACTCCTGCAACTAAAGGAATTACAACAAATGTCACAATAGAAGTAAACAATGTGTTGTAGGGAACTTCTACATCCGTAACACCTAATAACAAACCAACAATGGGAATAAAAGCAACTAATATGATTAAATCATTAACCGATACTTGAATTAACGTATAAGCAGGATCTCCATCCGTTAAATACGACCACACAAAAACCATTGCAGTACAAGGTGCTGCACCAAGCAGTATAGCTCCTGCAATATATTCTTTAGCATCAGTTGGGTTAATATATGCTGCATACAAATAATCAAAAAACACCCATGCAAAAAAGGCCATGGTAAAAGGTTTAATTAACCAGTTCACCACAACTGTTAATATTAGTCCTTTAGGTTTTGTTCCTGCTTTTTTTACCGAAGTAAAATCTATCTGCACCATCATAGGATAAATCATCAACCACACCAAAACTGCAACAGGTAGATTGATGTCAAAAATGTTCATATCACTGAGCACGTAAATATTGCTTCCTGCTATTTTCCCAACAATAATTCCTGTTGCAATACATATCAATACCCAGAGTGTCAAGTATTTTTCAAAAAAGCCTATTTGTTTTTCTTTACTCATTTTTTCTGATTTATATAATTAACAACAACCTGAGTTAGGGTTACATATTGGTTTTTGACCGTAAACTGTTATACTAAATATTCCAAAGTCGCCACATTGGTAAGCTTCAATTTCTTGAGGTGAAAGGTATTTTATAAGTATTTCGTTCGGAAGTACAACCGGTTTTTCTTTTTGTATGCTTATAGCACTAAAACCTGAGTTGTGAATAATGTTCATGTAATCAATCAATTGAATTGCTCCAGAAACACATCCTGCATACATTTCTACATCATCTTTTAATTTTTCTGGCAAGTCACCTTTCAACACCACATCACTAACACTAAAATGTGCTCCAGGTTTTAAAACTCTATACATTTCTGCAAAAGCTTTTACTTTGTCTGGAACTAAATTTAAAACGCAGTTGCTGATTACCACATCAATTGAATTACCTCCTATAGGTAATTTCTCAATATCACCTTTTCTAAATTCAACATTATTAAAGTTAAGTTTATCTGAGTTCATTCTTGCCTTTTCTATCATAACATCAGTCATATCAACCCCAATTACTTTTCCTTTTTCTCCAGTTAAGGCTCGTGCTACAAAACAGTCGTTACCTGCTCCTGAACCTAAATCCAATACCGTATCGCCTTCATTTATTTGAGCAAATTCAGTAGGTATCCCGCATCCTAAACCCAAATCGGCATCAGCATTGTATCCGCTAAGTTTGGTGTAATCTTCGGCAAATACGGCATAATCAACCGTACAACAACCTCCTGCTCCACAACAGCTGGTTTCGTTTTCTTTTTTTGATTGTAAAGCAATTTCGCTGTATTTGTCTTTTACTAATTGTTTTAATTCTTCTGATTTTTTCATCTTTATAATATTTTAGTTAACAACATTTATCATTTAAAGAATAACTACTCATTAAAGAACTACTTAAATTTTCTAATTCTTTCCAAACTTTTTCATCAATACAATAACAGGTTTTTACTCCTTCAATTTCTCCCTTTATGATTCCTGCATCTTTTAGTTCTTTTAAGTGTTGAGAAATGGTTGATTGAGACAACGGAAGTTCTTCCACAATAGCTCCACAAACGCAGGAGTTTTGATTAATTAAAAATTCAATGATAGCAATTCGTGCAGGATGTCCTAAAGCTTTATATAATTCAGCTTTTCGGTTTTGTTCTTCTGTAAAATTATTAGATTTTGTAGTTCCCATTAATATTTATTTATCGCAATATTACGATAAATAAATAAAATGCAATCAAAAATTAAAAATATTTTTTTATTTCTTCAACAAAATCAATAGGAGCCGGACAAGGTTTCATGGTAGTTTTATTAAAAAAAACCAATGAAGTTCGAGCTTCGTTTATTAATTCCCCATGTACATTAAAAGTCTGGTAGTAAAATTGAATACGTGCTTTTGGAATCTCAGTTATTGTCGTTTCGATGGTCAATTCATCATCATAATAAGCAGGTTTAATATATTTAATGGAATAATCTAAAACCGGCAAGGTTATTCCGTCATCTTCCATTTTACGATAACTGAACCCCAATTGCCTAATGGCTTCCACCCTAGCCACTTCAAAATAGGCAGCATAATTACCATAATAAACATAGCCCATCATGTCGGTTTCTGAATATCTTAC
>CAYRAD010000160.1:3252-6338 GCA_964422135.1 uncultured Vicingus sp. | reverse complement strand
TGAAACGCCAAAACATTATCAACCAATAGATAAAAAAGGGCAAAAATTTATTTTCTACATTATGTTAGGACTTATTTTAATTGCTATCATTTACGTTCTGTCATTTTATTGGTAATCTGTTTATATATGAGATAATTTGAGGCATAAAAAACTTAAGAGTATCTTTATCAACAAATTTATCTAATTAGTATTTTTATGAAGACAAGAGTATTATTTGTTTGTTTAGGAAATATATGCCGATCAGCCATAGCTGAAGGAATATTAAAGCATAAAATAGTAAGTCAAAATATTAATATTGAAGTGGATTCTGCAGGAACTTCAAACTATCATGTAGGTGAAGCACCCGACAAACGGATGCAACAAAAAGCAATTGACCATGAATTAGATATTTCCGGATTAAGGGCAAGACAATTTACGGTTCACGACTTTGATAGTTTTGACCACATTTTCGCGATGGATACTTCCAATTATAGTGATATCTTACTATTAGCAAGAGACGAAAATGACCAAAAAAAGGTGAAGCTATTTCTGGATTTTAGTTTTCCCGGACAAATCAGAAATATTCCGGATCCCTATTATGGAGGAGAACAGGGGTTTGAAGATGTTTATCAACTTCTGAACACTTCATGTGATGCTTTCTTAAAACAACTCGAAAATGAGTAAAAATGGTGTTTTATACTTAATTCCGGTTACTTTAGGTAATACAGCTATTGAACAGGTAATTCCTGCCTTCAACAACAAAATAATCAATGAAATTGATGCCTATATTGTCGAGAACATTAAAATAGCACGAAGGTTTTTAATTAAATGTGGTATTAAGAAATCAATTGATGAACTTACCTTCTTTGAACTCAACAAAAGAACACACATCACAGAATTAGGAAAATTTATTACTCCTGTTTTGGAAGGCAAGAATATTGGCTTAATGTCGGATGCAGGTTGTCCTGGAGTAGCTGATCCTGGAGCTGAAATCGTTGCTATAGCACATCAAAAAAATATAAAAGTAGTTCCGTTAATTGGACCTTCTTCCATCTTACTTTCTATAATGGCAAGTGGTTTTAACGGGCAAAGTTTTTGTTTTAATGGCTATCTGCCTAAAGAGCAAAAAGCTAGAATTAGCAAAATAAAAGAACTTGAAAAACGAGTAAAAACTTTACATCAAACTCAAATTTTTATTGAAACTCCTTACCGAAATGATAATGTTTTTGAAGACCTCGTCAAAAATTGTTTTGCTTCAACGAAATTGTGTGTAGCTGTTGATATTACCTTACCTACCGAAAGCATAATGACCAAAAGTATAGAAGAATGGAAAAAAACCAGTCTCAAACTACATAAGCGTCCTTGTTTATTTTTGATTGGCTAATTCAAGTTACCTTTTGATAATAATCAATTTGTTATCTTCTTCTTTACCTGTTAAGAGAATAACAAAATAAACTTTTGCCAAATTCTTCACATTTTTTTCTTCCTTAGTTAAAAAAGAAACCGTAATTATGGAGTTAAACGAACAGTATTTTAAAAACATTTCATAAAAATTGTTAAACAAATAATTTTAATTGAAAAGCATCGTTTTCCAATAAACTTAAAAAATATAAATCATGGAAGAACAGCAACCCACCACATTTGAAAAGATTAACACAAAAATTAAAAATTCTATTACTTTACGATTGCTATCCATTGCCTTTTTGGTTCTGATACTGCTTATACCAACTTCCATGATAGAAAGCCTTATAAGAGAACGTGAATATCGAAGAGAAGACGTTACAAGGGAGGTGAGTTCTAAATGGGGAGGTTCTCAAACCATTACAGGTCCTGTTTTAACCATACCTTACATAAAGTACATTAAAGATGAAGAAAAAAACCTGGTTAAAACAAAAGCTTATGCCCATTTTTTGCCTGATGCTCTAAATATTAATGGAAACCTGAACCCTGAAATCAGGTACAGAAGTATTTATGAAATTATAGTTTACAATACCAAACTAAAATTTGACGGAACTTTCCCTATGCCTGACTTTGATGAACTAGGCATTAACAAAACCTACGTTCTTTGGGATGAGGCCTATGTTTCACTCGGAATTCCAGATATGAAAGGCATAAGAGATAATATTGATTTGAAGTGGAACAATACTACTTATGCTTTTAATCCGGGTATTGAGAGCAATGATATTATTGGTTCCGGAGTTTCTACCAAAGTAATACTTAATAATAAGATTGAGGGAACCGAAGAAATTGATACCACCAAAAAAAGTTTTGCTTTCGCCTTCGATTTAAACCTAAACGGAAGCAATTACCTCGATTTCATACCCGTTGGGAAAGAAACTAACGTGGCGTTAAAATCGAATTGGGCACACCCGAGTTTTAACGGTGCATCCTTGCCAGATGAAAGAGACATAACTAAAGATGGATTTACCGCTCACTGGAAAGAATTACACTTGAACAGAAACTATCCACAACAATGGTTGGGTAGTTCGCAAAATGTATATGACTCTGCTTTTGGAGTTGACCTTCTGTTGCCTGTTGATGAATACCAAAAATCGACAAGATCTGCCAAGTATGCCATCATGTTTATTTCATTTACCTTTTTAATTTTCTTTTTTATAGAAATTCGAAATAAGAAACGCATCCACCCTATTCAGTTTATTTTGGTTGGTTTAGCCCTAACCATATTTTATGCACTTTTAGTTTCATTATCTGAGCACATTCATTTTAATAACGCTTATTTAATATCAAGTACTGCCATTATTCTATTAATATCCACCTACTCCATTACCATCTTTAAAAACAAAAAACTAACCGCATTGATGGGTGGTGTTTTAATACTTCTTTACGGATTTATTTTTACCATTTTACAATTAGAAGATTATGCACTGTTAATGGGTAGCATCGGGTTATTTATTGTACTGGCAATAATCATGTACTTGTCGCGAAAAATTGACTGGTATGCCATTGCCAAAGGGAAAAAAGAAGACTAATAATTAAACAGGAGTTGAGTTTCAACTCCTGTTTTTATTCCTACCTTTGAGAAGTGCCCATATTATATAAGTGGAGTTAAAAAGATTAAATAAGGCGATTTCAGAAACAGGTTTTTG
>CAYRAD010000160.1:0-3152 GCA_964422135.1 uncultured Vicingus sp. | reverse complement strand
ATTTTTCCTGTTGGCCGATTAGACAAACCCAGCGAAGGATTAATATTTTTAACCAACGATGGAGATATTGTTAATAAGATATTACGCTCAAAAAACCAGCACGAAAAAGAATACATCGTTTCTGTAAACAAATCAATTACAACAGATTTTTTGAATAAAATGAGCAATGGTATTCCCATACTTGATACCATTACCAAAAAATGTAATATCAAAAAAAGCAGTGACACCACTTTTAACATAATACTTACTGAAGGTTTGAACAGGCAAATTAGAAGGATGTGCAATTATTTAGGTTATGAAGTAATAACATTAATGCGAATACGAATAATGAACATTTCTTTGGGAAACCTAAAAGTGGGAGAATTTCGTTCTTTTACAGCCAAAGAATTGAAGGAATTACAATTATTGATAGCCGATTCAGACAAAATAGAAGAAGCGTCCTGACATTTTAATACTACCTAAAATTTCGTATTTTTCGGCTTCATATAAAATATAACAACACCTAATAAAAAAATAAAATGAGTCTAGAAAAAGAAATCCAGGAACGCAGTGGTAATAAATGTGAATTATGTTCTGTTACAGATAATTTGAGTATTTACTTGGTTCCCCCTTCATTTAATAAAACAAGTTACGATTGTATTTTAATTTGTTGCACCTGTTTAGATCAAATTGAACATCCTGATAAAGTAGATTCTAATCATTGGAGATGTTTGAATGACAGTATGTGGAGTGAAGTTGATGCCGTAAAAGTGGTTTCATGGAGAATGTTGTCTCGTTTAAAATCTGAGGGTTGGTCGCAAGATTTATTAGACATGATGTACATGGAAGATGATGTTAAAAAATGGGCAGAATCTACTGGTGAGGGGATTGAAGTTGATCCTTCCCAAATCCATAAAGACAGTAATGGAGCTGAACTTAAAGCAGGAGACACTGTAGTTTTAATTAAAGACCTAAATGTAAAAGGCGGTGGCTTTACCGCAAAACGTGGAACAGCTGTAAGAGGAATTACACTGGTTCATGATAACCCTGAACAAATAGAAGGAAAAGTTGAAGGACAACAAATTGTGATATTAACAGAATTTGTAAAGAAGTCATAGCTATGAAAGAACCTGAGATACTGGCACAAGTACTTGACAATACAAGATATTTGACCAAGATGTACTTGTTAAGAGAAAAGGACATTGACAAAGAAAAACGATTTCAAATTAATAATTTTACTACTTGCAGTATCCATTGGATTATTGCCCATTTGGCGTGGGCAGAAAATTATCTTATTTTAAAAAGTGTTGGAAATACAGACAGTGGAAAGGATTGGTTTGAACATTTTGAAATCGGAACTGAATATCCTGATGAATTGAATTTCCCTCCTTTTGAAGAAACTATAGCGACTTTTAATGATATTCATGAACAATCTATAAAATTATTACAGGAATTAAATGAAGAAGAACTAAATAAACCCAACCACACAGGGTTAAAATTTGGTACTGACGATACTAAAAGAATAATTATTAATCATTGCATCAGGCACGAAGGAGTGCATTGTGGACATTTAGGCTGGTTGCTGAGAATGAATGGTAAAAAATTTATCTGACAATTATTATGATTATGTCTGACGGAAGAAATAGAAAAAATATTTTTATCGGATTGGAGGTTGAAGTGGTTCAAAAACAAGACCAACGCACAGGGAAATTAACTTCAGGAATCGTCAAAAAGATTTTAACTAACTCCCCTAAGCACCCTCATGGTATTAAAGTAATGCTGGAAACAGGAATTGTAGGACGGGTAAAAAATATACCTAAATGAGTAAAAATGCTTTAGACGAACTATTTATAAATACTCAGCAAAACAACAAAAATGTTGAGTACGCAGGATTTTGGATAAGGTTGCTGGCTTCTATTATAGACTCTTTTGTTCTGGTTCCCTTGGTTTTAGTCTCATTATACAATATACTTTCGCTTAAATCTATCCCGTTAATGATTATCATTTCCTTATTATCTACTATTTATAAACCACTCTTGGAATGGAAATATGGTGCTACAGCAGGTAAAATGCTGGTCAAAGTAAAAGTAGTAAACGAGAACTTTAGAAATATTAGTTTGGAGCAAGCAATTGGCAGATACATTCCTTGGCTAATAACACAAATTCTATCTTTGATTACCAGCTTTTACATGTTTAGTGCAACAGGTTTTGCTGAAGTAAAAGATATTGAAGACTTAGATAACATAGCACAGAATTTACCTTTAGATACAGTTTCAACCGTTTACAATTTTATATTTATATTTTTGGTAGGAAGCCTTATAATTGACAAACGTAAACAAGGAGTACACGATAAAATTGCTCGAACAATATGTATCAAAAAAGACAAGTAAATGAGATTAATTATGCCCATAAAATAAAACTGAACAAAAGAGGTAATGTTGATGTGGATCTTGAAACCATGAAAACCTATAAGGAAGGTGTTTTTGCTGGAGGCAATATTGTAAACAGGAGAGCAACTTTAATTTTAGCAATGGGTGCAGGTCGTAAAGCTACCAAAACTATCCATGATTACATTCAGGATAAAAAAGAACTAAAATAATACCTTCCAACTATTATTGATAGCAACTATCTATCGGACAGGAACCACCACTTGGTTTAATAGGGTGCATAGTATTATGTAGTTGTTTGGTTACCCCATCTTTTCTATATAAAAAATCATGATAATTTTTACATTCCTTTTGATAGGCTTCTAATTCACTTTCTGCTTGCCTGTATTTAAAATGAGTATATTCTTGCCCTTCTTCTCTTTTTTGAATAACAATATCTTTCAACTCTTCCCTTAAATTACCATTTGTTCTACCCACAAACGCAGGAACAAATTTATGTCGATCATTTACATAACCAAGTGCATAGTTTGCATGTTCAAATTCCGGTACTTTCTCTATGTTTTTATCTGTAGTTCGAATATGTTTAAAATCAAGTTTTAAAAGTGGCATAAGTATTTCGTTTTCATCAATATAGCTAATTTTTTGAATTCATGCAAAAAATAATTTACAGGTATTGAAAATAAAATTTGAATATTATCTTCTTTTACATTGTTTTGTAAGGAAATTGTTTTTTTTGAAATAGAATTTTAAACTAATTTAATGTTATCCTAATAAAAAAAAACGAAA
>CAYRAD010000159.1:0-6351 GCA_964422135.1 uncultured Vicingus sp. | reverse complement strand
AGTGGAGCATGCCAGACATTTAGGTTTGTATTTCATTTTATTCAGGCACCATACCGAATTGATGAAGGGTGAATCATGGGACGTTGCCTGTTGGGAAAATAACCCTTATAAGAAAGGCTTTAATCTAAAGACCAGAAAGGAATATTTCACCAACAAGGATGTAATAAAATGGCAGAAAAATGCTTTGAGGTACATATTTTCCAGATGGGGCTATAATACAAGTTTTGCGTTTTACGAGTATCAGGAATTGGATCATTGGTACGAAGAATTAATAAAAGAATCCGGATATAATGATGAAGAGGCCATTACTTTTTTTAAGGATTGGTACATCCAACAAAAAAATTATATTCAAACAAATTTAAAATATCCAATTCTTTATATCAATACCTATGCAACAACGCCTGATTTTGAATACGATAGTAAAAATGATGGTATGTTCGCTAATTCTGATGTAATAGGTTTTCATAAATATGGAGAAACAAAAGATATCAATTATATACATCGTTTCGATAAAGCAAAAGAGCTTTGGAATGTATGGAAAAAGCCTGTTTTTGTGGAAGAAATGGGGGTGAGTGCATTTCCGGGGACGAATTTTTTGCCTATTTATAAATGTTCTGATATTGAATTTCATAATGCCATTTGGGCAACATCTTTTATGGGAACGGCAGGTTCCGGTTTAAGTTGGTGGTGGGACAGGGGAGTACATGATTATAGCTTTTATAAAGAATATAATTCTCTTACAGCTTTTTTTAAAAACGAAAAATTGGTCGAAGAAAAATTTGAGCCACAAAAATGGCACAGTAAACTTTGGATAAAAAGAGCTTTGATAGAAAATTATGCCTTAATAAATAATGAAAAGTCAAGAGTTATAGGATGGGTTCATAATGCCAGTAGCTATTGGAGAAATGTTAAATCTCCTTGTTTGGATGAATTATTTACTAATGGGAAATTTAATAATCCATATAAGTTAAAAGATGGATATACTATTGGAGGTGAAGAAAAAGAGAAAACCGATTTCAAACAAAAATCAGATACTTATACCAAAAAAGGAGGTGTACAAGATGTAGCTAATCAAACTTTTGTAATAAAAAGATTAAAAGGGCGACAATGGTATGAGGTTAATTTTTATTCTACACAAACCAATAATATTGTTGCTACTCAAGAGTACAGGACGAAAGGAAGTGGAAAACTTAAAATATCATATCCAAAAATTCAGGAAGGAGATTTTTCTTATAAAATAAAGTACCTTGACGAAACAAAAAAAGCTTCAAAATAGTTATTTATGGTTTAATTTGTATGTCGCCTTTGTTTCTTTTGAAGCTTTTACAACTCCTTTAAAAACTAATCTTTTTTCAATACTTCTTGAATCCATCGCATCCGAAACGAATTGTATGATTACTTCTCTTTCTTGGTAACCTATTTTACCTTTGGTATCAAACCTTATCTTAATATTGTTTGTACTATTAGATTCAATATCTTTTTCCGGAAGTATGACTTCTGTACAGGAACAATCAACTTTAGGAGGGATGATACTTAATTTGATTTTACCGGTATATGTGAAAGTATAACTGAATTCAATTATTTTTCCTTCGTCTGTTTTTTTAAATTTATGAATGGTTTTTTCAAACTTTATTTTATCAGCTGTCTGTGAAAAAGAAAAGCTTGCTGCTAAAATTAGCAGCAAGCTTAAATTAATTTGGAAAAGATAACTTTTCATTAACTCAACAACCTATTTTTAATTTTCTACTGGTGCTCCTAAAGTCTCCTTAATAGGTGTAGTTTTAGGGGCAATAATATTTCCTTTAATTCTTACAACTTTAGTTGGTTCTGAAGCATTAGATTTAATGGTAACCGATTTATTTATTGCACCTAATCTTTTTGTGTCATATTTTACTTTAATCACTGAATTTTCACCCGGTTTAATTGGCTCTTTTGGCCAGGTAGGAACGGTACAACCACAGCTACCTCTGGCATTAGATATTATTAATGGCTCTTTACCTGTATTGGTAAATTTAAATTCTCTTACACCGTCAGCGCCTTGTTCAATAGTGCCATAATCTACAATTTCAGACTCAAAAGTCATCACCGGTGCATTTGGATTGTCAACTTTAACTTTTTCTTTAGTGGTATTTGCTACTTGTGCATTAACACCAACAGCAAGAAAGACCAATAAACCGAATGTTAATAATACTCTTTTCATAATAATAAATTTTAATTCAAATTTACTTAATTATTCCTGTTTGATTATTCCGTTAACTATTCTTTAACAATATTGTTTGGTGGTAGGGTGTAAATTAAAAAAGCCCGCTTATAATTATAAGCGGGCTCAATAATTACTATATTTTAATTTTTTACGGGAGCACCGGTTGTCTCTTTCTCAGGAGATGTTTTAGGTGCTAAAACGGTTCCTTTAATTCTAACCACTTTTACAGGCTCTTTTGCATTAGAAGTTATGGTTACAGATTTGTTAATGGCACCAATTCTATTAGTTGCATATTTAACCTGAATTTTAGATTTTTCACCTGGTTTAATTGGTTCTTTAGGCCATGTAGGTACAGTACATCCGCAGCTACCTTTACAGTTTGAAATAATTAATGGCTCTTTTCCGGTATTCGTGAAAACAAAAAACCTTATACCGTCAGCATTTTGTTCAATGGTACCGTAATCTACAACTTCAGATTCGAAAGTCATAACCGGTGCGTTTGGATTGTCAACTTTAACTTCTTTTTTAGGAGTATTTGCTACTTGTGCAGTAACGCCAACAGCAAGAAAGGCCAATAATCCAAATGTTAATAATACTTTTTTCATAATTTTAATTTTTTAATTTTTAATGAAACAAACTTAATTAATAATTTCAATCGAATAGTTCTGTTAACATTTCTTTAACAAAAATATAGCTGTTTTGAAATTGTTTTTCAGTATAAATCGAAAATTATGCCAATTTAACCTTCTGTTGGTTTTCAATGTTTCCAGTTTGAGCTATTAGCAATGATCCGATTAGAAACAATTGAATTGATAAAATGATTTTTTCATAATGTTATTTTTTTGGTTTAGGATGTGAAAGTAGTTGTAGGTTTATTAGTAAAATGTTAATTAACAAATGATTAACTCTTTTATAACAAAAAATTAACAAGTAAGAGCTCATTCTAATATTGTTATTGATTCTTGATTAACAAAAACTTATCTTTGCTCACTTATTTTTAAAAATTTCAGGATGAGCATTGATAGTAAATATAATCCGACAGTTGTTGAAAAAAAATGGTACGACTACTGGATGAAACATGACTTTTTTAGTTCCAAACCGAATGAAAAAGAACCATATACTATCGTCATTCCTCCACCAAATGTTACAGGCATCTTACACATGGGGCACATGCTTAATAATACCATACAAGATGTTTTAATAAGGAGAGCTAGAATGCTTGGATATAATGCCTGCTGGGTTCCAGGAACAGATCATGCATCAATAGCAACGGAGGCAAAGGTGGTAAATTTATTGAGAGAACAAGGAATCAATAAATACGATATAGGAAGGGAAAAATTTTTAAATCATGCTTTCGAATGGAAAGAAAAATATGGAGGAATTATTTTAGACCAGTTAAAAAGATTGGGAGCAAGCTGTGACTGGAACAGAACCCGCTTTACGATGGAATCTAAGTTGAATGATGCAGTAATTCATTCATTTGTAGAGTTGCATAAAAAAGGATACATCTATAAAGACTGGAAGATTGTTAACTGGGATCCAAAAGCTCAAACTACCTTATCGAATGAAGAAGTTATTCGTAAAGATGTTCAATCTAAATTGTATCATGTTAATTACAAATTAGCTGATTCAGAGGATTACATTACAATTGCTACAACCCGTCCTGAAACCATTATGGGTGATACTGCCGTTTGTGTGCATCCTAAGGATGAAAGGTATTTTCATCTTCATGGGAAAAAGGTAATCGTTCCAATGGTAAACCGCGAAGTTCCTATAATCTGTGATGATTATATTGATATTGAATTTGGTACAGGAATGTTAAAAGTTACTCCCGCTCATGATGCTAATGATTATGAAATAGGGCAGAGACATAAATTGGAGATTATAGATATTTTTAATAATGATGGTTCGATAAGTGAAGTAGCTGGTATTTTTGTTGGTGAAGACCGTTTTACTGCTAGAAAAAAAGTGGTAAAATTATTAAAAGAACAAGGTCGCATTGTAAAAATTGAAGATATTACCAATAATGTAGGTTATTCAGAAAGAAATCCTGATACCGTTGTAGAACCAAAATTATCGTTGCAATGGTTTGTTAAAATGGATGAATTGATGAAACCTGCTTTGGAACATGTGATGAATGATGATATACAATTTTTTCCATCAAAATTTAAAAATGTTTATAAGCATTGGTTAGACAATATCCGGGAATGGCCAATATCACGGCAATTATGGTGGGGGCAACGAATTCCGGCTTATTATTATAATGAGCAAAATGACTATGTTATTGCTGAAACGCCGGAAGCGGCATTAATATTAGCACAGGAAAAATCAGGAAACTCCCGTTTAACGGTAAATGATTTAAGGCAAGATGAAGATGTGGTTGATACATGGTTTTCATCATGGTTGTGGCCTATTTCTGTATTAGATGGATTTAGTGAAGATAAAACGGATTTCAATTATTACTACCCAACCAGTGTATTGGTAACCGGTTGGGACATTATTTTCTTTTGGGTAGCAAGAATGATTTTTGCCGGTTATGAATTTACTCAAGAAATTCTATTGGCTGATGGAAGCGAAAGACCTTTGGAACTTCAGAAACCTTTTAAAGATGTTTATTTTACCGGAATGGTGAGGGATAAACAACGAAGAAAAATGAGTAAATCATTGGGGAATTCTCCAGATGCTTTAAAGTTAATTGATACTTATGGTGCAGATGGAGTACGGTTTGGAATGTTGTCATGTGCTGCTGCAGGTAATGATTTGTTGTTTGATGATGCTTTATGTGAGCAGGGAAGTAAGTTCTGTACCAAAATGTGGAATGCTTTTCGATTGGTTAAAGGCTGGAAGGTTGATGATACATTAGAACAACCGGAAAATGCTAAAGTGGCAATAAAGTGGTTTGATGCTAAATTAGCACAGACTTTAACTTTTATTGATAATTCCTTTTCTAAATATCGATTATCAGACGCCTTAATGGAAACCTATAAGTTGATCTGGAATGACTTCTGTTCCTGGTATTTAGAATGTGTTAAGCCAGACTATCAAAAACCAATTGATTCAGCTACATTAAAAACGACTATCAATTATTTTGAAGAATTATTAAAGATGCTTCATCCGTTTATGCCTTTTGTAACAGAAGAAGTGTGGCAAAATTTAGAAGAAAGAAAAGATGGTGATAGTATTATGGTGTTAGAATTTCCAAAGGTAGGAAATTTTCAATCAGATATGATTATGATAGCAGCTTTTGAATATACTCAAAATGTAATTGCTGAAATCAGAACTATACGTAAATCAAAAAATATCCCTAATAAAGAACAGATTGAGTTGTATGTGAAAGAAAATATGGAATATGGTGATGTTAAGATAAATGAATTTGACTCCATAATTATTAAGTTGACCAATCTTTCTAAATTAGAATATGTAAACGACAAAGTAGAAGGAGCATTTTCGTTTGTGGTAAAATCCAATGAATATTTTATTCCATTAACTGCTAACATTGATGTAGAAACTGAGATGGAAAAAATTAAAGCCGACCTTGAATATGCAAAAGGCTCATTAGCAATTGCCAACAAAAAACTGTCTAACGAAAAATTTGTTAATGGTGCACCAGAAAAAGTTGTGGCGGCAGAGCAAAAGAAAAAGGCTGATGCAGAAGCAAAAATTAAAGTATTAGAAGAACAGTTAGCTAGTTTGGCTTAAATCGTTTAATTTTACAGTTATAAAAAAATAAAAATTATGAAAACTATCAGATTAGCATTATTGATATCATTATTAACAGGTTCGTTATTTGCAAATGCTCAGTTTAAATTCGGAATGGGTGGAGGAGTTAATTTAGCTAATGTATCCGGCAAGGATGTATCAGACAATAAAAGTTTGATGGGTTATAATGGTGGTGTTATGATGGAGGTTAAACTGCCTGTAAAAATTGGAGTAGAAGGGGATATTTTATATTCATTAAAAGGTTCTTCTTTTGATAATTTAGACATGAAATTGTCTTACATAGATATTCCACTGGTGTTAAAATTATATATGCTAAAAGTTGTTAGTTTTCAAGTTGGACCTCAGTATTCAATATTAACAACAGCTCAGGTTGATGGAACTGATGTAGCAGACTTATATTATACAGGAGATCTCTCAGCAGTGCCGAC
>CAYRAD010000158.1:4970-6376 GCA_964422135.1 uncultured Vicingus sp. | reverse complement strand
TCTCCATCACATTCTTCTATTCCGTCAGTGATTAGAATAATGATGTTTCGACAATTAGTACAAGCAGGGAAATCATTTTTTGTTTGTTCTAACGAGTAGGCAATTGGGGTGGTTCCTTGAGGGTACAGATTCTTTAGTTTAGTTTTTATCTTGTCATAATTGTTAGAGCTAAAAGGAACTTCCAGTTTGGTATCCTCACAACTTCGGTTACCTGCTGCCACTGAATATTGATGTCCATAAACTCTCAACGCCACTTCAATATTTTCAACAGATTTAAGACTGTCCATTAAGTTGCTCATTAAGCGTATAGCCACCTGCATTTTTTGTTCTTTACCCCATTTACCTAACATGCTTTGAGAAGCATCAAGCACAAAAAGAATTCTAGTTTTTTGCTGGATTTGAGTATAGCTAGTTAAAGCCACAAACAAAATGATGGTTAATAGTAAAAGTTTAATATGTTGTTTAAAGTTCACAGTTTTTATATTCAATTTACATTCTCCCTCACTTTATCTCCTTCAAGGGAAGATACATCCCTTTTTGAGGGGGAGAGTTTAATAATCTCCTAATGTTTCTTCTAGCTGAGTTAAGGCAACAGCCAATTGTTCATCGCTTGGAGCATTTCCGTGCCACTTGTGTGTTCCCATCATAAAGTCAACTCCCTGTCCCATTTCTGTTTTCATAATAATCATAACGGGTTTTCCTTTTCCTAAGTGTGTTTTTGCTTCGTTTAAAGTCTTTATAACGTCTTTCATGTCGTTTCCATTCATCTCCATAACATCCCATCCAAAAGCTTGCCATTTTGCATTTATATTTCCTAAATCAAGTACATCACTGATGTCCCCATCAATTTGTTTGTGGTTGTAATCGATTGTTGAAATAATGTTATCAATTTTATTGTGTGCAGCATACATGGCCGCTTCCCAAATTTGACCTTCCTGAATTTCTCCATCACCGTGAAGGGTGTAGATGATTCCATCATCCTTATTTAGTTTTTTGGTTTGGGCAGCACCTAAAGCCACAGATAATCCTTGTCCTAAAGAACCACTTGCTATTCTAATTCCTTCTAAACCTTCATGAGTAGTTGGATGTCCTTGTAATCTAGTATTCAATTTTCTAAAAGTGCTTAATTCACTTACTGGAAAATAACCAGAACGAGCTAAAACACTATAAAATACAGGCGAAATATGGCCGTTGGATAAAAAGAAAATATCTTCATTGGTGCCATCCATGTTAAATTTAGAAGGATTATGATTCATAATCTCAAAATAAAGTGCAACTAAAAAATCTGCACATCCTAATGAACCTCCTGGATGTCCAGAACTTACTGCATTTACCATTCTAACAATGTCTCTACGTACTTGTGTCGCTGTTTTTTCTAATTCGATAATAGCTGGCATTTTTCTTGT
>CAYRAD010000158.1:0-4870 GCA_964422135.1 uncultured Vicingus sp. | reverse complement strand
ACACTACCCATACCTATAAAATAGATTCACTAATTATTAACAATAAAATTGGTGGTTTAATCTTTATGCAAGGAGGTCCTGTTAGGCAAGCAAACTTGATTAACCATTACCAGCAAATTTCTAAAGTTCCATTAATGGTTTCCATTGACGGAGAATGGGGGCTGGCGATGCGTCTAGATAGTACCGTAAAATATCCGTGGCAAATGACTTTGGGGGCAATTCAAGATGAGCAATTGATTTACAAAATGGGAGTTGATATTGCCAGACAATGTAAACGCTTAGGTATTCATGTGAATTTTGCTCCAGTCGTTGATATTAATGTAAATCCTAAAAATCCAATTATCAATGCACGTTCTTTTGGTGAGAATAGGGAAAATGTAGCCAGTAAAGGAATTGCCTACATGAAAGGCTTACAATCTTTAAATGTACTGGCCAACGCAAAACATTTTCCTGGTCATGGCGATACAGATAAAGACTCACACAAATCATTACCAACCATTAATCATTCAACAGCAAGGATGGATTCAATTGAACTATATCCTTTCAAAAAATTAATTGCTAACGGTTTGTCTAGCATGATGGTTGCTCATTTGTATATTCCTGCTTACGTAAAAGAAAACAACATGGCTACTACCTTATCCAAAGAAGTAGTAACTGATTTATTACAGGATTCCTTGGGCTTTAAAGGACTTATTTTTACTGATGCGTTGAACATGAAAGGTGTGAGTTCGCTTTTTCCTCCTGGAGTGGTGGATGTAAACGCGTTGCTGGCGGGTAACGATGTTTTGTTGTTCTCTGAAGATGTTCCAACCGCAATTGCCGAAATCAATAAAGCGATTGAAAAGGGTGAAATAACTAGAGAAGAAGTTGATAGAAGATGTTTAAAGATTTTAAGAGCCAAACAATGGGCAGGATTGGATAATTATCATCCGGTGGAGCTTAAAAATCTTGCTCAGGACCTGAACAAAGCAGAATACGAATTGTTAAACAGGCAGCTCACCGAGGCATCCATGACGGTTTTGCAGAATAGAGATAACCTTTTGCCTTTAAAAAGATTAGACACACTTAAAATAGCCTGTTTATCAATAGGAGAGGAGGGAGAAAATGAATTTCAAAATACATTGGATTTATATACTCATGTAGATCATTTTTCTGTTGAAGAATTGGAAAGTAAGAAGAATGAGGCGTTGTTAGATACTTTGAGACAGTACAATACCATTATCGTTTCCATTCATAAATCAAATAAAAATCCATGGAAAAAATATGATATCAAACCTGGTACAAAAGATATGATAGCCAATCTGACCATGAAAAACAAGGTGATTGTAACGGTTTTTGCGAATGCTTACAGTTTGATCGGTTTTGAAGCTATAGAAAAAACAGATGGGTTAATTATGGCTTATCAAAATAGTGCTTACGCTAAAGAGGCTGCAGCAGAATTAATTTTTGGAGGAATTGGAGCTAATGGTAAGTTGCCAGTAAGTGTTTCAGAAAAATTTAAAGAAGGTATAGGTCTTGAAATCAAATCGTTGGAACGATTTAAATATACCATTCCCGAAGAAGTTGGTATAAAACAGGAATATTTATACAAAATTGATAGTATTGCTCAGAGTGGTATTAATGAGCATGCCTATCCCGGTTGCGAAATTTTGATTGCTAAGAACGGGAAAGTTTTTTATCAAAAATCTTTCGGTTATCATACCTATGATAAAAAGAGAGCTGTTGTCAATTCTGATATTTATGATCTCGCTTCTGTTACAAAAATTTCTGCTTCTGTTTTAAGCGTTATGCAGTTGCAGGATCAGGGAAATTTTAGTTTAGACTCAACGCTTGGTTCTTATTTAAAAGACTTAATTCCTGATTCTTCAGCATATTACAATTTGAATATTAGGGCAATCCTTGCACATCAGTCTGGTTTACAAGCTTGGGTTCCATTTTACATTAAAACTATACGAAACAATGAATTAGACCCAATAATTTATTGTAAAGATTCTTCCTTCTATTATCCTTATAGAGTAGCAGATGGACTCTACATTTACAGAGATTATCCCGATATTATTTATCAACGTATTTTAAGAGGGCCCATCAAAAAAAAGGTTTATCGTTACAGTGATTTGGGTTACTATTTTATGAAAAAAATAATAGAAAAGCAGACTGGAGAACCTATGCAGGATTTCGTTGCAAAAACTTATGATAAAATTGGAATGACTACTACTGGATATTTGCCAAGAAACCGATTTGATGTGGATCGGATACCACCAACAGAAAATGATACTGTATTTAGAAAACAATTGATACATGGCGATGTTCATGATCCCGGGGCAGCAATGCTTGGAGGTGTTGGAGGGCATGCTGGGGTTTTTTCTAATGCGAATGATTTAGCAAAGCTAATGCAGATGTATTTAAATAAAGGGGTTTATGGAGGTGTAAGATATATCAGAGATACCACTTTAAAAGAATATACCAGATGCCAATTTTGTTATGAAGGAAAAGAAAACAGGAGGGCAGCAGGTTTCGATAAACCATTTTTGCAAGGATATGGTGGACCAACTTGCGACAGCATCTCACAGAATAGTTTTGGACACACTGGATTCACTGGCACAATGGCTTGGGCCGATCCTGACGAAGGAATTGTTTACATCTTTTTATCCAACAGGGTTTATCCCCATGCTGAAAATAAAAAACTATTAAAAATGAACATCAGAACAGATATTCAGGGAGTTATTTATGAAGCAATTAAGAAGAGTAAAATTCCGAAAGAAGTTAATTAATAAACTAACCAGCTTCTAAGTAATTGTTCTGATCATTTCTTTTTCCTATAGATAAATTAATATGATCCAATATGGCCGAACTAAAGCCTGAAAAATAGTGGTTTTTGCAATATTCCGATTGAATTACTCCTTCAAGTTTTGAATATTGGGGTGATAAAAAGTAAATTTTTACATTTTTGAAATTAAGTTTAATGGACTCAATTAATGAGCTATAATCTCCATTGGAAAAATACTGATCGATGATGATATAATGAGGGTCAAAGCATTTTATTTCTATTAATTTCAATTTCCCAAAGGTAAGGTTCTCACATTGGTCGTATCGGGTTAAGTGAATATAATCAGCCAAATAGTTTTGGTCGGAATTACCGATAAAGCAAAATTTCAGGGCATTGTTGTTTGCAGTTTTCATGGGCTAAAAGCTTAGTTCTTAATACAATTATTACGTTTTAAAAGTATTTTTGGTTGATTTACCAATACTATTTGTATTTTTAACTTTCAACTAAAATTCAAAAAATATGAAAAGAATTGTTATTTGTGCAGATGGTACATGGAACAGACCGGAGCAGGATCTGAAAAAAGACTTTCCTACCAATGTATTAAAGTTCTCAAGGGCTGTTACACCTTTAGCTCAAGGAAATATCGTCCAAACTGTTTTTTACGATTGGGGAATAGGTTCTTACCATTCGTCAATAGCCGGAGGTGCGTTAGGAGCAGGTTTGGATAAAAATATAAAAGATTGTTACCGTTTTATTGTACACAATTACGAAATTGGTGATGAACTGTATTTTTTTGGATTTAGCAGGGGTGCTTATACGGTTAGAAGTCTATGCGGTTTTATTAATAATTGCAGTATCTTAAAAAAGAAGAAAGCTAATTTAATTACAGCTGCATTCGATTTGTATAAGAATAGTAAGTACTATGTCAGCCATCCGATTTCCGTTCAGTTCAGAAAAGAGAATTCGATAAGTGATAAAACACCAATTAAATTTGTTGGTGTATGGGATACAGTTGGTGCAATGGGACTACCTACGAGTATCTTCGGGTTTATCAAGCCTAAAAATCTGTTTTATGATAATAAAATTGGTTCCATTATTCAGACTGCCCGCCATGCCTTATCGATTGATGAATTACGGAAAGATTTTGAACCCACCATTTGGCAACAAGACAGCCAAAATAAAGTAGATTTAAAACAAGTTTGGTTTGCAGGTGTTCATTCGGATGTGGGAGGCAGTTATCAACCGGATAAGAATGGCCGGACATTAGCAGAAATTCCTATGTTGTGGATGAAGAGGGAAGCAGAAAAACAAAACTTGGTTTTTCAGGATCATCTCAATGTAAAAACAGATCCTTTATCTTCCAAGCACAATGAGCAAAAGAAGTTTTACAAATTACTCGGTGAGCATCAAAGAGAAATATTACCAAATACACCTGTTCATCACAGTGTAAAAATACGTTACGAAAAAGACTCATCATACCGTCCTCCTAATTTAGTGAGATACGTTGATAAATATGGTTGGAACAATGTTGAGGAATAAGGTTTAGCATGGTTTTTGTTTTGAACTCAAAAATTTAAAGATGAAATTTCAACTCCTCCTATTATTTATAGTTTTTACTACATTCGGATTTGCACAAAAAAAGAAAGAAAAACCTTTTAAAGTTTATAATGTTCGAAGTGAGGAAGATGGTTCGACAGTAATTTATGCTGACAATAATTATTTTTGCGATGAGTCAGTGGTTATCAAATTCAGTGCATTGAAAAATATGAAAGCAGATGTTGAACTTCCATTTAAAGGCGTTATTCCTCCCGGAGTTAAAAAATATAAATTGTTAACCTTAACCATTAAAGACCTAACAAAAGAAAGCCAGTTGGGGTATATTACCAAATATTGCCATGGCAATATCTTTAAAGATTATAAAAAAGACACAAGCGTTTATTTAATTCCTTATCGGGAAGACGAACAACATTCAGTTGGACAAGGATATGGTGGTAAATTTTCTCATTACATGAAAGGACGGACACATGCACTTGATTTTAATATGGATGAGGGAACATCCGTTTGTGCAGCCAGAGGCGGAGTAGTAATTGATGTAAAGGATAA
>CAYRAD010000157.1:0-6392 GCA_964422135.1 uncultured Vicingus sp. | reverse complement strand
ACTGTGGCGTTTATTCCATACAGGTGAAAACGAAAGTTTTTATGTGGACGACACCCCCCTTTCTGGGGAGGCGGAGGGGGCTGATAGAGGGGCTTTAAAAACATTACATAAAACCATTAAAAAAGTAAAAGAAGACATAGAGCGTTTTGCTTTTAATACGCCTGTTTCTACTTTTATGATTTGTGTGAATGAACTCACTGCATTAAAATGTAACAAACGCACCATTTTAGAACCGTTTTTAGTTATTCTTTCTCCGTATGCTCCGCACATTGCAGAAGAATTATGGGCTAAATTAGGAAATAAAGAAAGTATAACTTATGCTGTTTTTCCAAAACACAACGAAGAATATTTAGTGGAAAGCAACCATAAATATCCCGTTTCTTTTAATGGTAAAATGAAATTTCTATTGGAGTTACCGTTAACACTTTCTAAAGAAGAAATAGAAAAAGAGGTGATGGAAAATGAGCAAACTGCTAAATTTCTTGCAGGAAAATCTCCTAAAAAAGTAATTGTGGTGCCCAACAAGATTGTGAATGTGGTGGTGTAATTTTTTCTTTTTTAAATACAACCTAATAGATCAAAATAACGTCTTTAATTGGTTGGTAATTACGATATTTTCCGTAAATTTCTCAATCTAAAACAGTTAAAAACATTACAATAAATTCGTCCATTATGAAAAAAATTATTCGTTTCGCCATTCTGCTAATTGCCGTTTTGAGTGTTACTTTCTCAAACGCACAACAAATAATAACCCTAAACCCTGTACAAGATGCTTATTTTTTAAGTTTTGGAGGAGGAGAAGGTGGCAATGCCATGCTTAAATTTGATATATCTTCTATTCCTGTAGGTGCATCTATCAATAGCGTTACCTTAGAAGTTTATGTTGCAGATACAACAAGTGGATTCGGACCTGCACAATTAGGTAACATGATTTTTAAAAATTTAAATGTTCAAGGATGGACGGAAAATGATAGTGCTTCATGGTATGACCCTTCTACACCAACAGCCCCAACTTATTCAGACTCAATCTTTCAGTTAGCAAATTTTGGAGATAGTATCGGGTGGACATCTTCTGTTGATTTAAGCCCTATATTATTACGAGATTATAATTCAAGCAATAATTTTTGTACGGTTTACATGAAGGATCCTGATGACATGACCTGTTGTGGTGCTTTTGGACCTGGTTTTACACCCTTTTTAGGAAATTTACAAGATAGTATAGTTGTTGGTAATTCTATTGGGGGTTCTGATCAAATTGTTTTCTACCCACGAGAATATACAAACGCATCACTCATTCCAAAATTGATAATTAATTACGATTTAGGTTTAGAAATTTCTGAAATTATGTACAATCCACCGGAAGCAGGAACTGATTCGCTAGAATTTATTGAAATTTATAACAACAGTTCAACACCAGTTGATGTAACTAATTATACCTTATCAGGTGTTACTTATACTTTTCCAAACACCAGTATTAATCCTGGGCAATATTATGTTGTAGCTGTTGACCAGAATGCTTTTAACACTGTTTTTGGATTTATGCCTGACGGACAATTTGGAGGAGCATTAAGCAACAGTGGTGAAGCTTTAACCATAAAAGATAATTTTGGAAATTTGGTTGACACCGTATTTTTTGATGATTCGGGCGTTTGGCCTTCTGGTGCTTCTGCCGGTCAACCGGATGGAGGTGGTTCATCATTAATTTTATGTGATGTAAACTCTGATAATAATGATGGTGCTAATTGGAATAAAAGTGTATTTCAAACAAGTGTAATAATTAATGGCTTTGAAGTGTTGGCTAGTCCTGGTTCAACTAATTTCTGTTGTCCTATATTAACAGGAACGGATACTCAAACAAGTTGTGATAGTTTACTTTGGATGGATGGAAATACCTACTATGTTGATAATAACACAGCTACATTTACGGTAAAAAATGCAACAAATTGTGATAGTACTATTACTTTGAACTTAACCATTAATTATAGCTCTACAAATTCACAAAACATAACCATTTGCAATAATGATAGTATTTTTATTGGAGGAAATTACCAAACAACTTCCGGAGTTTATTACGATAGTTTAATCTCTAGTATGGGTTGTGATTCTATCATTATAACTACTTTAATGGTTGATACCGTATATGCTACTATTAGTACTACATCTGATGATGGAACTTGTAACGGATCGATATTGGTAACTCCAACAAATGGAATTGCTCCATTTTCTTATTCTGTGTCACCTGGAGGCTCATTCAATAACTTATGTGCAGGAGTATATTGTGTTACCATAACAGACTCATCTGGATGTTCATACAACCATTGTGATACTGTTCAGACTACTGTTGGAATAAATGATCCTCAACTATTAGCATCTATTAACATTTATCCAAATCCAACTGATAATATGATTAATATAACATGGGCTGGATTAAATGCATCCACAAATCTGACCTTATCTTCAATTGATGGTAAAATTGTTTATCATAGAAACAACATCTCTGACAACAAAGTTACCATTGATGTAAGTAACTACAGTAAAGGCATCTATTTCTTACATATCGAAACAAATGAAGGCCTCAAAGTTTACAAAGTAATTAAGCAATAGACAAATACACTTTAATATCTTTTTTCTTCACCATTTAATTTTCATACTTTTAAATGGTGAAGAAAAACTATTGGATACTATTATTATTAAAGGTTGCTTTTTTTAGCCTTACCATTCAACCTTCTTTCGGTCAAACATATAGCCCTGAAGAGCAGGCTTATATTGATAGTCTTAAGACCGTCATCAACAATACTGATAGTCACGACACGCTAAAAATAATAGCTCGTTATGAGTTCGGTGAAACAACCTTGCAACTCAGAATTGGCTATTGGGATAGTTTAGCAACTGATTGTCAAAAATTATTGAAAGAAAACTCTTCCCAAAAAATTAAAAAAGCTGTTTTGCCTTATTTAGCCGAAGCACTAAACAACGTAGGATATGTTTATATGAATCAGGGAGATGCTTTAAACGCATTGAAGTACTACCAAAAAAGTTTAAAAATTAATGAAGATCTGGGAGGAAAGGATGGTATTGCCAATACGTTGAACAACATTGGTATGGTTTATAATAATCAGGGCGATATACCTAAATCACTGGAATATATTCATAAAGCACTAAAGATACGGGAAGAAATCGGTGATAAAGGTGGGATTGCTTATTCACTGAATAATATCGGATATCTTTATGACATCCAGGGAGAACCAGACAAAGCATTGGATTATTATTACAAAAGTTTAAAAATTCAGCAGGAAATAAATGATAAGCAGGGAACAGCACTGTGTTTAAATAACATTGGAACCATTTATCAATACCAACACAATATCTCTAAAGCTGTAGAATTTTATACGAAGAGCTTGAAAAAATATCAGGAAGTAGGAGATAAAAATGGAGAAGCTCTTGCTCTTAATAACATTGGTGCCATTTATAAAGACCAGAATGAGACCGATAAAGCTCTTGAATTTTACAACAAAAGCCTTAAAATAAGAGAAGAAATAAGTGATAAACAAGGAATGTGTTATTCGCTGCACAACATTGGCAGAACTTATTTTTATGCCGGTAAATTGAATGAAGCAAAAAAATATGCCAACAGATGTTTAGTCCTTAGCCAAGATTTAGCTTATCCGGAAAATATTAGAGATGCTGCCCGATTATTATCTGAAATCTATGAAAAAGAAGGTAAAGGCATGCAGGCTTTGGAAATGCATAAATTATACACCAAAATGAAAGACAGTATAATTAATGACGAAACTCAAAAAGCTACCATAAAACAGCAGGCAAAATACCGGTATGAAAAGCAAAAAGTCGTTGACGATGCCCAACACGAAAAAAGATTAGCCGTTGCAGCTGAACAAAGGCAAAAACAACAAATAACTATTTATGCCGTAACCGGAGGATTGGCATTGGTTATCTTATTCTCCTTTTTTATTTACAAACGATTACAACTTACCCGAAAGCAAAAAATTATCATTCAAGAACAGAAAGAAGAAGTGGAAAAAACGAATGAAGAGCTGGAAATCGAAAAACAGAACATTGAGTTAAAAGCCTTAAAAGCACAAATCAACCCACATTTTATTTTTAACTCACTGAATTCCGTTCAGAAACACATAATAAACAACAACAAAGAACAGGCCCAGTATTACCTCAGTAAATTCGGAAAAATAATGCGTAGTACATTAGAAAATTCCGAAGAAAAAGCTATTCCTATTAAAACTGAAAAAGAGCTGCTCGAAATGTACGTGGAGCTGGAAGCCAAACGCTTAAAAAACGGTATTGATTTTATTATAAATATTGATGAAGATATAGACATTTATAACCTTACCATTCCACCAATGCTGCTTCAACCGTTTATCGAAAACTCCATTAAACATGGCATTGCGAACCTTAACAAAAAAGGAGAGATTACTTTAAAAATGGAACAAGATGAAGAAAATATTGTTTGTACAATTACGGACAATGGCATTGGCAGAAGTGCAAGTGCATTACAAAAAGAAAAATCTGTTCAAACCAAACATCGATCTATGGGTATGGAAATCACTCAAAACCGTTTGCGAAACATTTGGAAAAAATACGGAGAACAACACGAAATTGAGATTGAAGATTTAGTTGATGACGATGAAAAACCTTTAGGAACATCTGTTAAATTAGTTTTACCTTTGGAATTTTAACATGAATTGTACTGCTGTAATAATAGATGACGAAGCTGATGCTCGTGATACTTTATCAGGGTTAATTAAAACTTATGCACCAGAGATTAATATTGTTGGATTTGCTGAAAACGTAAAATCAGGAATTGAACAAATTAACAAGCATCAACCTGATATCGTTTTTTTAGATGTTGAAATGCCAGAAAGCACAGGATTTGATTTATTGCAATCGTTTAAACAGCCTAATTTTGAAGTAATTTTTACAACCGCCCACAGTAATTATGCCTTACAAGCCATTAAACTTAGTGCAATTGATTTTTTATTAAAACCCATTAATAAAGATGAATTAATTACTGCTGTAAAAAAAGCTGTTGAAGCTCTTAACAAGGAACAACTCAACAATAAACTGGAAACATTTATCACTAACATTTCCAATAAAGAAGTTCAGGAATTGAAAATTGTAATCCCCTCAACCAACAGTTTTAAAGTGGCTGTATTAAAAGACGTGTTGTATCTCAAAGCTGATCGCAATTACACTTCTATTTATTTTTTAAATGATAAAAGTGAATTGGCAAGTAAATCTTTAAAAGAATTTGATGATATGTTGTCCGACAAAGGATTTTTCAGGGCACATCAGTCTTATTTAATAAACATGAATCATGTAACCGGATTTACAAAAGGTAAAAACAGTACCATAAAATTGCTCAATAATGTCGAAATTGAGTTGGCACGAAGTAAGAAATCGGAATTTTTAGAGCTCTTTAGCAATTAGTCCTTTACCGAATTTCATTAAAAACTTACACAATATCCTCAATAACTTGCAACTTGCTCATTTAGTGCTTTTAAGGTAGTTTTTGGTTTAAAGCTTGGGTAACTTTATCCTATAATTTAAAACTTAAAGTCATGAAAAATTTATACATTTTAATCTTCACATTATTAATCGGAAATTGTGCTTTTACCCAAAATTGGGACGACCCTGAATACACCAAAGGGAAAAAATACGAAGGGTATATTATTTTAAATAACGGAGATACTCTATACGGGTCTCTAACCGCACAATATCCGGCTGACCTTAACAGTCAGAATCACGTTTCCGTGATGTTAAGCAATCAAACCTCTTGTTTATTCTACAACGAAAAAGAAAAAACAACAGTACGTTACAGACCAAAAGAACTGAAAGAGTACATGTTGGCCGGAAGACGTTATGTTTCGCTAGACTATAACGGCGGACTAGCTGGAAAATCAAAAACCTTTGCATTATTGGTAGAAGATGGAAAAATAGGAAAATACATTTACTATACATGTAAACCCGGCTTAATGGCCAATCAAAATCAAAATGAGTCAAAAACCGCTTACTATAACCGCATCTATTTTACTAAAACTATTTATTACAGGGAAGGAACCAAAGCCGTTGATAATGAAAGCCTAGCCTTGGGATTTAAAAAGAAAATGGCAGAACTGGTAAATGATAACAAAAAATTAGCTACAAAAATTCTGAACAAAGAAAAAGGTTACAGAATGCTAAACATGGAGAAAATAATCAAGGAATATAACAGCGGGATTTAAGCTGAATTAAACCAATTATTAACTTTTAAAACTTAAGTTATGAAAAAAATTTACATCATTCTTATATTAATAATAAGTACAACACAAATATTAAGAGCACAGGTAACTGAAATTTGGGCTTCCTTATTCGATACCAGT
>CAYRAD010000156.1:0-6410 GCA_964422135.1 uncultured Vicingus sp. | reverse complement strand
ATATTTTTCCAATGTTCCCTTAATACATCATAAGGAACTGCACCATAATAAGTTACTCTTGGATCTTTTTCACACATTTCAAATAAAGGCTTATATGGCTCATCATTTTTTTCCCAACCATATAATTTATAGCTAGAAAAAACATGTAAATGAAAATCACTTCTATCTATTAAATTTAAAGAATTCACAAGAACATCAAGACCCCGCTGAGGTGTTGAAGCATATATTAATTGAAGATCCTTTGTTTCTGTTTCTTCATGTTTCGGAATAGGATCTATCGCATTCTTAATTACTACTCCATTATCATATGGAATTTTTAATATAGTATTAAATTGTTGTTGTTGCCAATGACTAACAAAAATTAATTTATTAAAAAGATCAAGTTGAGTTTTAAGAATATTGTATGAAGGATCTTGTGCAAGATCATGAATCCAAAAAAGTCTACGTTTATCTTCTTCTATATTATGGACTCTTGAAATCACGAATTGAAATTTATCTTTATATTCCTCAGGTAATCTGCGGAATAATTCCATTGAAAGAAGTTCTGTTCCTCCTAAAGAATTCTCCGCAAGATTTCCTTTTTCATGCTGAGGAATTTTCACATCTGCATTATCAATCATAATTTACTTTCTAAAAATTATAACTCCGTTTATAAAATATATGATCATCAATTGTTACATTTTTTTTATATTTTCTCGACCACTTAGGAAATTTTTGCATCCAATTAGCATGATAATGCGTTGCACCATCTGTTATATCCATAAGTCTGTCTTTATGATCATAAAACCATTTAGCTACTGATTGTGAATTTCTCCAACCATATCCTTCTCTTGGATCATCTCCCATTCCATCACAATACCATGAAAACTGGCATCGATCTCTTTTTGGATGTCCTGAGGCATAATGAGGGCCTTCATATATTACATCACAAAAAGTACTGGGAAAATGAGTTGAATCTACTCTATTTTTTGTTACAAATGCAACTGCTAATTTTCCTGCAGTTGATTGGGTTGCCGCTTCAAAGTAAATATTTTTTGCCAAACACGTAATTTGCTCCTGATTTTGCACGATTATATCTAAGTTAGGATTTTTAATTGATTGTGTCTTGACTAATGAGACTGATGGCAGTTGTGGAATAAGAATTTTTGTGCTTGATTTTCCAAGTGGTACTCCTACAACTCCTGGTATCAGTATTGTTGCGACAATTACCATCAAAAAAGCATAAACCTTTTTTAACATGTAATTCTCCGGGTTGTTAACGATTCCATGAATAACAAATCAACCGTATGTTCTATATTTATAACATTCTTTTCTTTGTGTTTTCGATTGTTTTCTTTATTCGTTCTATCTTTTTCTTTCTAACAGACTCTACTTTGTCTTTAGAGCCGGTAGAAAGTACTTTATCTTGCATAATAGCAACTGTTAGTTCTGCATTAGCTTCATGCATTTTAAGGGTGTTTTCAAGCCTTTTAATAGACTTTTCTTGTCTTACACGTTTATTTTTTTTCATTTCTCCTTTTTTGATCTAATTTTTACTATGCTACCCCTGTATCCATCAGGAGTTTTATATCGTAATACAGTTTCAATATAAAAATCTTGTCCTCCATAAACAGAATAATGCGATTTTAAACCTATAAGTGATTCTTTTTCTAAATTCTCCACCCACCGTCCGTTTTTATAGTAGCATAGTACCCTTTCTGTAACATCGCATTAGCAAATGTAGTTGCATCTTCTCTTGATTGACAAAATCTTTTCATTATATGTTCAGGTTCTGGAGGATCCCATTTAAGATTTTCTCTCATTTGAGCATGATTATTTTTACTGTTTTCAGGAACTTTAAAATATTCTACCCAAATATTCATACTACTGCCTCTAACCTACAAGACCATGCTAACATGATACCTACAATAAGTGTAAAAATCCAAAACATTATTTCGTTTCTATTAAACATAATCACCCATAAGGTCTTTTTTCTTTATTTAATATATGATTATCCTCATCTACACATTGTCGATAAGGTTTCTTATAATTAGCATTTTTTCCAACTATAGTTCCCCTTTTTAATCCCCATTTATTATCTTCCCAAAATCCATAACATCCCGTTTGAGATGTTGTTGTACAACTTACAACCATCCATGTCGCCATCATTACAAAAACTAATAATAGCTTTTTTTGCATTTAGTCCTTAAATATTTTTAAAAAATTTATCCTTTATTTTTAGATGTCCTTTTATTCCACAATGTGGACAATACATAGCATCTACCTTCTGTTTATGTAATTCTTCTTTATTATCAGGAGTCTTTGCATAACTCCACCACTTACCACACTTTTCATTGCCACAATTAAAATGATATAATATCTCAAAAACATATTCATGATTATGAGCCAATTTTTCAATCATTTAGATCCTTCTGGATACTAAGTATGTAAGTCATATATTTTAAATAATATCCATATTAATAAAACATTAGTTATTAACAATTCTATTGCTAAAATTGTATGATACCAAACCCATCTAACTTCGTATTTTTTATTCCGTTCTATTTCTACATCATACTCTTCTTTTTTAATAAATTTATTTTGAAATGTTTCTATAAATTTTATCATCGATCTCCTTTTAATTTAGATATGGAGACATAACTCCTTCCATTTCAGGACTTTCCTCCTGCATTCTTCCACAAAACTCATGAAATTCGTCTAAATTATCTTCTTCATGAAAATGTGCTTCATGATAACGTGAAAATAATTCTTTTGCTTCTCGCAACATTCTAACATCAAATTCATGAAATGTACCATCAGGTTCAAGTGCCAACAAGCAATCTTGATCTGGTCTAAAGAATAGTTCTATTCTTGTTGTCGGAAAACCCAACATTATTAACTCCTGATAATATAATGATTATGTAGTGGGGCGCGGCCTGAATGGTGGGGGTGCAGATCCATTAGTCCATTCAGACCTCCCTGCGCCATTTTTGAAAACTTGTTCTATTATTTATTCTTTTTTCTCTTAAAGGAATAAAAGTTAAAATTCTTAGAATTTTTCTTTTTTATGTCTAAGTAGACAAGTATAAGTGCAAAAAATACACCCAAAATAACAAAAAGCTGAAGTGGAAGAAACACATCATTCCAACTCCAACTTATTTTATCTGTCAATTTTAAAATTACTAAAACCGATGTTATAAAACCCATTAATAACATCGGAATACGATAAATAAATATTTTCATCCAGCTTCTTTTTCTGCTCCTCTAGCATAAAAATCTTGATCTACTACAGGAGTGTTAAAACTCTTCATTTGACTTTCTTGCCGTACAGTCCTAGGTCGTTCTGGTATAATACATTCCAGTTTTGTGATCTTCCCACCCTTTTCCAAATATTCATTAATTTTGACATTCAGATCATCTCTTGATATTTTAAATTTCTTTTTATATTTTTTTGGCATGTTAATCTTATATTAGATTATTATAGCAATAAATCAGAAAAAAAGCAACCATTATCGCAAATTTTCCATCCAAAATCCAAGTCCTTTCTCTTTCAACTTGAATTGTACATCCTCAAAAGTAAAAAATTTCTGTAATTCATCTTTACTTAAAAACAATTCACCGTTTCGATATAAATCAAATTGGCCCTTTGTTCCTTGTTCAATTTCGCATGTATCTAGTAAAGATTTATTAATATTAGCGGAAAGACTTTCTGCTTGTGGTCTATAATTTCAAGAACCACAATATTTAAGTACAAACATACTCCCCTTTCGGATTTTAATTTATTTTTAATCCCAAAGACCTTGATAATGCTCTGCGAAAAGATTCAGACCTTCGTCAATCTTATCCCACCATGCTTTTCTTGCATCTTTATAATCTACGTGGTGAGCAATAACATCATAGTCTTCATCTTTATCAATAATCATTGCAAATGCATCAATCATTTTCTGAAGTTTGTCCATCCATAGTTCTTCATAATACTTGCTCTCTGCATCACGATCCAAAATTTCTTCAAATGATCCTTGAGAATAATGCTCTGGATATGCTTCTGTTTCATCATAAGGGGTTGGATAACCAAAATGTGGTACACGTTCCCTTAAACGAACAAGAGCAGGATGAATAATATGAGCAAGAGTGGAATCTAAATTCCAAACATCATGATTATCAATATTTACATGAAAGGCTCTGTTTTTTCTAGCAGGAGAACCCATCTTTACAAACATAATTAATTCCTATTAAGTATTTATTCTAGTGGCTCCCTCGGCTGGATTCGAACCAACGACAAGCAGATTAACAGTCTACCGTTCTACCACTGAACTACGAGGGATCATAATTGTCCTTCGAAAAGATATTTATCCATGAACGCCCAAACTTCATGTGGGAGTTCCATATATCTACATCCCAAAATAAAATGATACTTTATGAAATTGTAATATTCAATACTTATTCTGCTTGCAATATAACTTATTATTAAAAGAGCAATAAGCAAAATAAAAATTTCACGAACAATATTTATTCTAAGCATAAGTCGTTTCTTCAATTGCATATTTTAAAATTCCTGCTTCCAGTTCTTCTGCATAACCTATATAATCAGAATTTCCTTTGTCTGCAATGTCTCTAAATCGTTTTATAGCTTCAACAGCTTCATTTGTAAATACATCAGTCAGCAGTCCAAACCCATTCCAATCATATCGGAATTCTAATCCTTCGTCTGATATAGTATCTAGTTTTGTGTGTTCCCAAGTAGCAACTTGCCACTCATTTCTATGTTCTACCCAAATATAAACATACTCAAGAAAAGAACTTTCACGAATGTACTCCTCAAAATCAAGATAATTTTCGTAAACTATTGCTTCATCTGTATTTGCACGATCTGCATGAGACTTTTCAATTGTTTCATACAAGGAAGATGCATAACCCAAAGTTGTAGCTAATTCCTTTGCTTTTTCTGCAGTATTGTAATGTTCTAACAAAGTCCATCCAACACTTGTTGTATTTCCATCCCAATGCACATAGGATGTAGTAACTGTTCCATCATTACTTAAATACGCTACTAAACTATTTGTACTCATAATTAACTCCAATTAAAAGAAGGTGAAGAAGACAAAACTATATCCATGCCCTCAGTAGTGGCTGTAAAATCGTGACCTAAATTTTTGAGATCAGTAACCAAACCCCACTTAACGCCTCTAAGTTCATCAACTTTTCGTTCTGCGGCTTCAAGTTCATTACAAACCATTTTGAGTTTTCTCAGTTTCAATTTTTTTGCGTGGGTCACTTCTTTTTCAAGTGCATGATTCAAACTAGCATTCATAATAATTTCTTTTTGGGGGTTAATAGTCAGGAAGAATTCCTAACCTTCACTTATATTATCTCAAAACCACACCATAGTGTCAAGATAAAAATTGGTTTTTTTGGATTAAAAAATGAGTTCGTCTTCTTCTGAAACTACAAATTCTTCATTTTCATAGCAAGGTTCACAAGTGTATTCACCAGTTACTACATCATATCCAAATTCTGGAAAGTAATCGGTATCACTTAGACACCCATATTTACACATTATCATACTCATTTTACACTTTCAAATATAGTTGAAACATCAGATACAAATCTAGTAGCAACTTTACTGGGATTAAATCCAACCCCAACTTCATCACTAGAAAAGCTAACACTAAATACTCCAGCATATATCATATAAGCTACTGTAGCAACTGCAATATATTTTATCATAAAATCTCCTATATAAGAATAAACATAAAAAGTATTGCCAAATATGCTATACCAAATAACAATACTAGGGTTGCAATTTCTTCAAGAAACATTTTCATAATTTCTCCTAAAATAATTTCGTATACATTCCAGTATGTCTTTCAAAAAGTTCTACCAGAGAATCATTATAAACATTCTTATATTCTCTAACCGACTTCCACTCACCCAAACGAGTCAACTTAGCAAAAGTTACATCGTAAGTGTCCATACTGTTTAGAACAACTTCTAATAAGTTTGCATTGGTCTTGTTTCGACCAATCTTCATTCGAATACCATTCTCAAGATCAATGAAACTATTGGCTCCTGTCATGGTAACAAATTTTTGTCCACCTAACTGTTTAAAAATTTCATTTGCAACGGTTTTTCTCATATTGCCCTCACACTATTCTTAAAAAGTTCATCAGTTGAAATCTCATATTCAGTAAAATGCTTATCAATTTCAACAACTATGTCACCAATATTGGTGCTTCTCAACATTTCCAAATCAGAAATCAGCAATTTGGCTTCTTTCATCGCCCACAATCTTGCTTCTTCCAAAGATTCAAACGTTCCTGAAGAGAGAAATTCTCCTTTCTTCATCAATTTCGCAACGAACTTTGATTTTGTCATAATAAAAAATCTCTTTTGGGGGTTAATAGTCAGGAGAATTCCTAACCTTCACTTAT
>CAYRAD010000155.1:0-6456 GCA_964422135.1 uncultured Vicingus sp. | reverse complement strand
TTTATAAGAAAAGAAACAGACATATCTGATGCTTCAAGAGGAATTAAAGATAAAGAAGTAGCATCTTGTAAAGAAGCGGGGATAGATTTTACAGAAATTACTGTTGCATATGATGGTTTAGCCATTATTGCCAACCCACAAAATGATTGGTTAACTAATATTACAATTGAAGATCTTCATAAAATTTGGGAGCCAGCGGCTAAGGGAGTAATAACTAAGTGGAGTCAAATTAATCCAGAATGGCCAGACGAAGAAATTCACCTTTTTGGTCCGAGTACAGCACATGGAACTTACGATTATTTTACCGAAGAAATAAATGGTGAAAGCGGAGCTAGTAGAGCAGATTTTACTGCTTGTGCCGATTATAATGTATTGGTTCAAGGAGTTGCTACCGATAAATACGCATTAGGTTATGTTGGTTTAGCTTTCGTAGAAGAAAATGCTGATAAATTAAAATTAATTGGTGTTGATGGTGGTGCTGGAGCAATCCTTCCTTCTGAGGAAACTGTTGGAAATGGAACTTATGCGCCCCTTTCTAGACCTTTGTTTATCTACGTAAACAATGAAGCGCTTTCAAAACCAGAAGTAAAAAGTTTTGTAAATTTTTATATCGCAAACGCAGCAACCCTATCAGCTGAGGTTGGTTATGTTGCTTTGCCTGCAGAAAAATATGAAGAACAAAAGGCAAAAATTAAATAAACGTTAATAATAAATTACAATTAAGTTTTAGGTTTGTTTAAAATGAAGCTGGGATTTCCTAGCTTCATTTGGTGTTTAATAAAATGGGAAAATTTAAAGAAAATATAATAGAAAAGCTTCTTTTTCTTTGTTCGTTTATAACTATTTTAACAACTGTTGG
Source organism: uncultured Vicingus sp. (assembly GCA_964422135.1). GTDB lineage: Bacteria > Bacteroidota > Bacteroidia > Flavobacteriales_E > Vicingaceae. Next base: position 5,597 of record CAYRAD010000155.1, on the reverse strand, counting down.
AATAGTTTTTATTTTACTTTTTGAAGCAGTTGGTTTTTTTAAAGAAGTTTCTGTTTGGGAGTTTTTAACCGATTCAGAGTGGACCCCTCTATTTTCTGAAAAGCATTTTGGAATTTTACCACTACTATCTGGAACGCTTTTAATTTCATTTATTGCACTGTTGTTTGCCCTACCAATTGGGCTTTCTATAGCTGTTTATTTAAATGAATTTGCACCAAAAAGTTTTCGGAAAACCATTAAACCGATGTTGGAACTGTTGGCGGCAGTACCCACCGTTGTTTATGGCTTTTTTGCCTTAATTGTGGTAACACCTTTTCTCCAACAAATTTATCCTAACCTTTCTGGTTTTAATGGATTGTCTGCTGGTATTGTAATGGGAATTATGATTATCCCCTATATTTCGTCTTTAAGTGAAGACGCATTATATGCTGTTCCAAAATCATTAAGAGAAGCTTCCTATGGCATGGGATCAACACGCCTACAAACAGCTTTTAAAGTAACTGTTCCTGCGGCATCTTCTGGAATTGTTGTTTCCGTTATACTTGCCCTATCAAGAGCAATAGGCGAAACCATGATTGTAACGGTAGCGGCAGGAATGCAGCCTCGCCTAACATTAAACCCTACCGTTCCTATTGAGACAATTACAGCTTATATTGTTCAAGTAAGTTCAGGAGATGTTCAATTCGGATCTTTAGAATACAAAACAATTTATGCAGCAGGGATAGCATTATTTGTTTTCACTTTTATATTAAATAACATTAGTTTTTGGGTGAAGAAGAAATATCAAGAAAAATATGACTAACACTCAAAAGAATAAAATAAAAGATAAAATTTTTAGTGTATGGGGTATTATTTGCACCCTCATAGGACTTGTTTTGTTGGCATTGTTTATCGGTTATATTTTTAAAGAAGGAGTCCTGAGAATAGATTGGGATTTTATCACAAACCTACCCTCTAGAAGAGCGGCTAAATCAGGAATTTACACCGCATTAATGGGGAGTGTTTGGATCTTGTTTTTAACAGCTTTATTTTCTATTCCTATTGGCGTAGGAGCAGGAATTTACCTTGAAGAATACAACAAAAAGAACTGGATGTCCAATCTATTAGAAATTAATATTGCAAACCTTGCGGGTGTTCCTTCAATAGTTTATGGATTACTCGGGCTGGAAATATTTGGAAGAGCTTTAGGTTTAGGTGGAAGCGTGTTAACAGGAAGTTTGACATTGTCTCTTCTAGTACTTCCAATAGTTATTGTTGCAACAAGAGAAGCAATAAAAGCTGTACCAAGCTCCATCAAAGATGCTTCTATGGCTTTAGGAGCATCTAAGTGGCAAACCATTTGGAATCAAACCTTACCAGCATCTATTGGTGGAATTTTAACAGGAGTTATTTTGGCTATTTCAAGAGCGGTTGGTGAAACAGCACCTCTAATTGTTATCGGAGCATTAGCTTATGTTCCTTTTATTCCAGAATCACCAATGGATGAGTTTTCGGTTTTACCCATTCAAATTTACAATTGGGTGTCACGTCCTCAAAAAGAATTTATTATTAATGCGGCAGCAGCAATAATAATATTATTAATGGTTACTTTTTTAATGAACGCAATAGCCGTTTATTATCGAAATAAGTGGCAGAAAAAAATTAAATGGTAATATGAAAGTAAAAGAAGTTTCAATACCTGATAACGAATTAGAGAAAAATAGCACAAATAAAACTTTAATAGAGGCAAGAAATGTTGATGTGTTTTATGGTGGTTTTCAAGCACTTAAAAACGTTAACATTGCAATGAAAGAAAACAGTGTTACTGCCTTTATTGGGCCCTCTGGTTGTGGAAAATCTACTTTTTTACGTTGTTTCAATAGAATGAACGACTATATTGAAGAGTTTTCTATTAAAGGCGAAATTTTAATAGATGCAAAAAAGATTTATTGGAAAAATGTGGTTGTTGAAGAATTAAGAAAAGAAATCGGCATGGTGTTTCAGAAACCAAACCCTTTTCCAAAGTCTATTTTTGACAATGTTGCTTATGGCTTAAAAATACAAGGCATAAAAGACAAAACATTTATTGAAGAAAGAGTAGTAAAATCATTAAAAGATGTGGCACTTTGGGACGAGGTTAAAGATGAATTAAAAAAATCTGGACTATCATTATCTGGTGGTCAACAACAACGATTATGCATTGCACGAACCCTTGCTGTTGCCCCTAAAATCATTTTAATGGATGAGCCCACTTCAGCATTAGACCCCATATCTACTGCATCAATTGAAGAATTAATGTTTGAGTTAAAAAAAGATTACACCATTGTAATTGTTACCCACAACATGCAACAAGCAGGAAGAATTAGTGACAAAACCGCATTTTTCTATATGGGTGATTTAGTAGAGTATGGAAATACAAAAGAAATTTTTACTAATCCACAAAAAGAAAGAACACAAAATTATATAACTGGAAGGTTTGGTTAGCAAACGCCATTAATTATATCATTAAACAATTATCTAATTAATATGACACACTTAGACTCAGAATTAGAACAAATAAAACAACAAGTAATCGAAATGATGGACTTGGTAAAAAGCCAATTGGCCAAAGGCAAAGAAGCTGTTTTAACTTTTGATAAAGACTTGGTTCATGAAATAAATGCCAATGAAAACCGAGTTAATGCAATGGAATTAAATATAGATAGAGATGTAGAAAATGCGCTTGCCCTTTATAGTCCTGTTGCTGTTGATTTGCGTTTTGTTATGGCCTCATTTAAAATTAGTGCAGATTTAGAGCGACTTGGAGACAATGCTGTGGGAATTGCAAAATATATTCATAATGTTGATGCGCAATTATCTGAAAAAAGCTTAACAAAAATTCGTTTTGTAGAAATGTATGAAAACGCCTTAGCTATTTTAGATGATGTTTTTGAAGCGTTCGAAAAAGAAGATACAAAATTAGCCAGAAAAGTGTTTGTTAAAGACGCTGTTTTAAACGAAATAAATAGTAATGCAGCTAATATTGCCATAGAGCTTATTAAAGATAATCCTGAAAAAATTCAAAACTTTCTTTACTTACTTTCTATCATTAGAAAATTGGAGAGAGTTGGAGATTTGGCAAAAAATATTGCCGAAGAATTGATTTTTTACATCGAAGCAAAAGTATTGAAACATAAAAAAGGAAAGGCGAAATAAGCGTTTTAAATATTCTTTATAAATAGTTAATAACTTGTAACCATAAAAGCTATCAAACTCAATCATCTACTATAGTTTTGTTTCTTAATATTTACTTAACATTAAATTAATATGGAGTTTGGTTTTGTTAATTTTCTAGAATTAGTCGGTGCACTTGGATTTTTCATCTATGGGATGAAAGTAATGAGTGAAGGTATTCAAAAGGCTGCAGGAAGTGGTTTAAGAAGAATTTTAGGTGCCATGACCTCAACCCGGTTTTTGGGTGTTGCTACAGGGTTTTTAATCACTTGTTTAATTCAATCTTCATCTGCCACAACAGTTATGGTAGTAAGTTTCGTGAATGCTGGTTTGCTTTCTTTGGTAGAGTCTATTGGTGTAATAATGGGAGCAAACATTGGAACAACCATTACTGCCTGGTTGGTTTCTCTTTTTGGTTTTAAATTACACATTGTACATTTTGCACTACCAATTTTAGCGATTGGTTTTCCAATGATTTTTTCTAAAAAAAATAAAATAAAATCTTGGGGAGAATTTATAATTGGTTTTGCTCTATTATTTATGGGATTAGACGCCCTAAAACATGCTGTTCCAGACATAAAAAACAACCCAGAAGCAGTTGCTTTTATTGCAGATTTTGCTAATATGGGGGTTTTTTCCACCTTACTATTTATCTTAATAGGAACCCTTTTAACAATTGTAGTTCAATCATCAAGTGCCGCTATGGCAATAACGTTAGTTTTGTGTAATCAAGGGGTAATTCAGCTGGATATTGCTGCGGCCATTGTGTTAGGAGAAAACATTGGAACAACGATTACGGCTAATTTAGCTGCAGCCATAGCAAATATTCATGCCAAACGAGCTGCATTAGCTCACTTTATATTTAATGTATTTGGGGTGGTTTGGATGGTAATTTTGTTTCATCCATTTTTACATTTGGTTGAAATTACATGGAAGCCATTTCATAATATGTTGCAATCAATAAGTCCAGAATTTGCAAAAACTGATATTGAAATGCAGCTATCCTTGTTTCATACCATGTTTAATATCATTAACACATTCTTGTTGGTTTGGTTTGTAAATAGAATTGCAAAAATTGTTATTAAAATAATTCCATCAAAAGGAGAGGCAGATGAAGAGTATGGTTTAGAATATATTAGCACGGGAATTATGGCAACCCCTGAAATGTCAATTTTAGAAGCTCAAAAAGAAACAGCTAAGTTTGGCGAAATTGTGAAAAAAATGAATGGTTTTGTAAAAGACTTAATTACAAAACAAGAAGCTAAAAAAGTAAGTAAACTATTAGCTCGTATTAAAAAATACGAAGACATAACCGATAGAATTGAACAAGATGTTGCTGATTATTTAGCAAAAGTATCCGAAGGAGAAATGAGCGAAGCATCATCAGTAAGAGTTCGAGGAATGTTAAGCATTGTTGGTGACCTTGAACGAATAGGAGATATTTATTATCAAATGTCTAAAGGAATTGAAAGAAAAATTGAAAATAAGGTTTGGTTTACTCCCGAACAGCGTAAAAATATATTAGACATGTTTGAAATGGTAGAATCTAATTTAAATCAAATGTGTGAAAACCTTAAAATGAACTACAACGATGTTAGTTTAATAAAAGCTAAAGAGCAAGAGGTAGCATTAAATAAATTTAGAAAAAGCATTAGAAAAGAACATTTTGCAAGTGTTGAAAAAGGAGACTATAATTACCAAAGTGCTGCAATATACGCTGATCTATTTAATTCTTTGGAAAAAGTTGGGGACCACACCATTAATGTTTCTGAAGGGATTACAGGAGAATATTAAGCAAATTCACACTCATGTTCAATAGCATTAATTTTAAATTGAATAATATCACTTATTAATTTAATGTCTTCTTCAATAAACAAATCATCAGGTTCGTAATACCAGTTAATTTTGATTTCATAATTTTCCTTTTTCTGGATAGATGACATGACCTCTGCTATTTTTAATAAATATTTTGCAGAAGAAGTATTATAGTATGTTAAATCAATCATTAATAATGATTTTTTGGCAGGATATTTACAATATTCTTCCAACAAATTTATAACACTTGGATAAAAATCATATGGATTGGTCATGGTTGATCGCCCAAAAATTTTTATCATTCCAGTTTTTAAGTCTAAAAAAAGTTTAGGTTCTTTTTGTTTCCCAATGGTTTCAATATTTTTCATAATACATTTATAATTTATTTTAGGCTAAAATTACAAGACTAGTATTATTTTAATACTAAGCTATTTTTAATAAATCGTTATAAATTCTCAAAATTATTTTTCGAACCCTTAACTTAAAATTAACACTGCTTAACCTACTAATAACATAAGCATAAAACAGTTTTTACATTAAAACTAAAACAATGTCGTTTCTTTGCTGAGAATATTAAAAGTTAAAAAAAA
>CAYRAD010000154.1:0-6470 GCA_964422135.1 uncultured Vicingus sp. | reverse complement strand
ATGTTATCGTTTATGCCGGTTTTATCATTATTAATATTGAAGTATTAGAAATTGTTCTTGATGGTTTACTTGGTCATCATCGATTATTTGCATTTCTTGGCTCTTTCTACTATGCATTAATTTCAGCTTTCGAATTTTTAGCATTAGCTGTATTATTATCCTGTGCTGTTTTCTTGATAAGAAGAAATATTCTCAGAATAAAACGATTTCACAGTAAAGAAATGACTATATGGCCAAAATCAGATGCTAATTTGATTTTAATTACTGAGATTTTATTAATGAGTGCTTTCTTATTTATGAATGCTGCTGATGCACAACTTCAAAATTTAGGCAGTGAACATTATACCAAAGTAGGTACATTTCCTGTTAGCGGATGGTTGGTTGGTTTATTCTCTAATTCTTCGGAAGCCAGTATAGTTATGATAGAAAGAAGCTTATGGTGGTTTCATATTGTAGGTATTTTCGCTTTTTTAAATTACTTACCTTATTCAAAACACTTCCATATTTTATTAGCTTTTCCAAATGTCTTTTATTCTAAATTAACAGCAAAAGGACAATTAACCAATATGGCTGCTGTAAAAAAAGAAGTTGAGATGATGTTTGACCCTTCTGCAGATCCTTATGCTGCTCCACCTGAGCCTGTGGGTGAACCGGAACGATTTGGAGCAAAAGATGTGAGAGACCTTACTTGGAAACAATTAATGGATGCTTATACTTGTACAGAGTGTGGTAGATGTACTGATGTCTGCCCAGCAAATAAAACAGGTAAAAAACTATCACCCCGTAAAATTTTAATGGATACCAGAGACCGTTTAGAAGAAGTTGGTAAAGGAATAGATAAAAATGGAAAGGATTTTGACGATAATAAATCTTTGTTAAGAGATTATATTACTGAAGAAGAAGTGTTGGCTTGTACAACATGTAATGCTTGTACTGAAGCTTGTCCGGTAAACAACGATCCGCTTTCTGTAATAATTGATTTGAGAAGATATTTAATAATGGAAGAATCTAAAACTCCTGCTGAATGGACAGGAATGCTAACCAATATTGAAAATAACGGAGCTCCTTGGCAATTTGCACAGGCTGACCGATTAAACTGGAAAGACGAAATTTAAGTTCAAGTTTGAGCTAAAAGCAAATCAACTTTTAACTTTTTAACTTTCAAACTTTAAACTAGATAAAATGAGTGAATTAAAAGTACCAACAATGGCAGAAATGATGGCTTCGGGGCAACAACCTGATGTCTTATTTTGGGTGGGTTGTGCAGGAAGTTTTGATGACAGAGCGAAAAAAATCACAAGGGCTTTTGTGAAAATACTAAATAGTGTAGGTATTAATTTTGCTGTATTGGGAGCTGAAGAAAGTTGTTCAGGAGATCCAGCCAAACGAGCAGGAAATGAGTTTTTATTTCAGATGCAGGCCATGACTAATATACAGGTATTAAATGGCTACGAAATTAAAAAGATAGTAACTACTTGCCCACATTGCTTTAACACCATAAAAAACGAATATCCCGAGTTGGGTGGCAACTATGAAGTAAAACATCACACAGAGTTTTTGCAGGATTTAATTAATGAAGGAAAACTAAGCATTGAAGGAGGAGAGTTTAAAGGGAAAAAGATAACATTTCACGACCCATGTTATTTAGGAAGAGCTAATAATGTTTATGAAGCACCAAGGGTATTAATAGAAAAACTGGATGCTGATTTGGTAGAAATGAATCGATGTAAATCTAATGCCATGTGTTGTGGAGCAGGAGGTGCTCAAATGTTTAAAGAAGCTGAAAAAGGTGATGAGGAAATTAATTTAAAAAGAACAAAACAAGCTTTAAAAGTACATCCCGAAATTATTGCAACCGGCTGTCCGTTTTGCATGACCATGATGAGCGATGGTGTGAAAATGAAAGATAGAGAAGAAGTTAAAGTATTGGATATTGCAGAATTAATAGCCAATTCAAACAAATTATAAGCTCCTCTTTATCTCCTCAAAGGGGAGAAATTTCCTCACATGAAAGGGAGGATAAAGATGGGTATAAAAACAACAACAATGGAAGAAAATTATACAACTTACCCCGATAACGCTAAAGTGTGGGTATATCAAAGCAACAAACAATTGGAAAAAGATGAAGTTGATTATTTAAAAGTTCAATTAGACGATTTTATTTCATCATGGGAATCACATGGAAATTTGTTAAAAGCTACATTTGAAGTAGTGCACAATATTTTTGTTGTGCTTTTTGTGGATGAGCAAGGAGCAAAAATGTGTGGAACAGCTCAAGATAATTCTATTCGATTAATGAAACAATTAGGAGCTGAGTTGGAAGTTGATTTTTTAAACCGAATGGTGCAATCCTATAAAAAAGGAGATCAAGTAGAAATCGTTAACATGAATGACTTTAGTACTTTGCTAGCCAACAACGAAATTAACGAGAACACCATTGTTTATAATAACATGGTAACTACTAAATTTGATTTTGATAATAACTGGGAAGTGCCTTTAAAAGACAGTTGGCATAAACAGTTGTTGGTGATGAGTTAATATTCAGTAACTAATATTTCAACTCTTCTATTCAAAGAACTTTCTTTTTCATTTTTTGGATTAGGGTAGAGCATGTGTTGACAATTACAACCTATAGTTTTCATTCTTTCTTCTTTAATGCCATGTTCAACTAAATAATTTTTAACGGTTAAAGCCCTATTTTCTGATAATTTTTGATCAAGAACAGTTCCTCTAGAACAACCATTAGTGTGACCCTCTATTAGTAATGTTAATCTTTTGTTTTTCTTCATTAATTTATTTAATCTTTTTAAACTTGTATATGCACCATCTAATAACTTAGGAGAGTTCCCATGAAAGTTAATATTATTTAACTTATTACGAAGTCCTTTTTTAAGTTTAGGTAATAACATATTAATAGATGGGGAGTTATGGTCAATAATTTCTTTTGATGTAAATGTTTTCTCTGCGAAAAAATGTTTTTTAGTATAGGCAGAAAGAATATACTTTTTTGTGGGTGAAGTTATATCTACAGGAACTTCCATTTCGTAATATCCTGTTAAAGAATCTGTATTTGTTTTTATTAATGTTTCTCCAGTTTGCGCATCTTCCCAATTTACTTCAGCATTTAAAGCATACTCATTCTCTTTGTTTTTATTTTTAATGTATCCACTAATTTTCTTATTTAAAAAATAATCAAAATATATTACCGCACCTTTGCCTTTATTATAAACATTGTCTATGACCAAATAATACTCTTCCCCTTTTATTACTGGTAGATATTTGCTGTAATTATTCTGTACTCCGGAAATAGTATGGGTTTTTATTGCAGAGTTACTTAAACCAGTAATTCCTTTCTCTTCACTATTGTTTCGCGAAATGTTTGTTCTGATAGGTTTCAGTTTTTTAGAACTAATCTTTTGAAGCATGTTTTCTCCTGTTGCAGCAAATAATAAAAAATCATAATCATCAGTTTCACTAATAGGTCTTATCTTAAAAGTTAAATTCCCGGTTTTTCCAATAGTAAATTTAATCCATACAACATTATGTTCTTTCTCAAAATAATTTTTATCTTTTTTTCTTCCAGATGCTACCTCTATTGATTCTCCGGCTCCAACTGGCGAACATTTTAAGGATATTTTTTTAACCATCCCTGCATTTAAAGCATACTCAATATCCGTAGCTTTATGAACTTGTTCACAACTATAGGTTTTTACTCCTTTAGATTGTTGTTGCCCATGAATTTGTAGTGTTAAGAATAGTAAAAGAATAATAAAAATCTTCCTCATTTGGCTAATGTATATAAATAGGACAACTATTACAAACGTGGTTTAGCTGAAGTTTATTATGAAAGAAAGGTGTTAATCTTCTTTTATATTATAAATAGTTTGAGTAGGGAAAGCCATATCTAAACCATGTTCTCCGAATTTTCTTAGAATCTCCAAATTCATAGCTGTTTGCGTGTTTAGGATGTCACTTTCTTTTTTGATGTAATAAATAAATAATATTCCCAAAGAAAAATCCCCAAAAGAATTAAAAGAAACTAAAATATCTTCTTCAATATCTTTGTTCGCAGCAGCAATCTCTTTAAGTACTTCAATTCCTTTTTCCATTTGGTCAGCATTCATATCGTAAGTTAGCCCCAAGTTTAAGACTACTTTCCGGGTAGGTTCTTCAGTAACATTTTCTACCATATTGCCGGTAAATTGCGAGTTAGGAATAGTTACCAATCTACCCTCTAAAGTTCTCATTCTGCTAGTTCTAATGCCAATTTCCGTTATTGCTCCGTCAAAACCATTCACCTTAATTCGGTCGCCAATTTTAAATGGCTTATCAGTAAAAACCATGATTCCACCAAAAATGTTGGAGACTGAATCTTTTGCAGCCATGGCTAAAGCTAAACCACCAATACCCAATCCTGCTATTAAAGCACCCACATCATAGCCAGCATTATTTAAGGCAACAATAATTCCTAATATCCATATTGCAGAACGTAAGCCTTTTCTAACAATGGGTATAATTTGGTCATCCAAATCACTCTCGGTTTTTTCGGTAAGAGGCACAACATATTCCTGAATGATAGCATCAATCAATCTTGCAATTAACCAGGTAACGTTTATAGTAAGTAAAATGTGGTAAACTTTACCCATCCATTCATACCAACCATCAGAAAATTCTAATCGGTGTAAACCATACCACAAACCTAAAATTGTTAATGCCATCACAACTGGTTCTTCAACCATATCAACAATAATGTCATCAATTTTTGTTTTTGTCTTTGCAGTAATTTTTTTAACTACAGATCCAAAAAACCAATAGATGATTTTTCCAATGATAACAGAACCAAGGATAATTAAAAGTGTAATAGACCAATCTCCAACAGTATTATGGTAAAACTCTTTTGCGAAAAATTCTTTCATAATTTAATTTTAAGGTTCAAAATTAGTAAAAATCACATGGGTATTCCAAACAAAAAAAACATAAAAAAAATCATTGTTTAACTAAAGAATTTATGGTATATTTATTTCAGAATTATTTACTAAAATTTGATGCTATGGGAATGAAAGAAAATGATTATTTGTGTCCAAAATGTAAAGGACATTTAAATGTAAGTAAGTCTTTGGTTTTTGCTACAAAAACAAAAAGAAAACATAAAGGATTAATTTTACTAAGCCCTACTGTTGGTGAGTATAAATACAAACATCACCCAAAATTCCAATTAGAAAAAGGAGAAATGGTTGATTTTGAATGTCCAATTTGTCAAGCAGATTTAACTTCAGAACAAAATAAAGAACATGCCATGATTATAATGGTTTCTGATGAGGATAAGTTTGAATATGAATTGTATTTCTCTAAAGTTGTAGGAAAACAAAGTACCTATTTGGTAGCTCATGATAATGTTGAAGCATTTGGTGAAGATGCTATGGATATTGATGATTTTTTTTATGAGTAGCACTTGTTAAATTAATTTTTACTTTATAAACTTATTTTTATTAGAATAACTTTATGAGTGATGTTTATTTGCTTTATTTATTAGCAAATTTTAACATTTTAAAATCAACAATTTTTAGTACTTTCGCCCTAATTTTATTTATTCTTTTATGTACAACAAATCAGATAAATTTATTGGGGAAGGTTTAACTTATGATGACGTTCTCATGGTTCCTGCTTATTCAGAAGTATTACCAAGAAATGTCAATGTAAGTTCTCAATTCACTAAAAACATTCGATTAAATGTACCTATAGTTTCTGCCGCAATGGACACTGTAACTGAGTCTAAATTGGCAATTGCTATTGCTCAGGAAGGAGGGATTGGTGTTTTACATAAGAATATGAGCATAGAAAAGCAGGCAGAAAAGATTAGAAAAGTGAAACGATCCGAAAGTGGAATGATACAAGATCCGGTAACTTTATCTGTTGATGCTTTTGTAGGTGATGCCTTAAAATTGATGGCTGAATTTAAAATAGGTGGGATTCCTGTTATTGATGATAAAAATTTGTTAGTTGGTATTGTCACTAACAGAGATTTAAGATTTCAAAAAGATATGGGATGCCCGGTTAAGGATATCATGACATCAAAAAATATTATTACTACACCCGAGAATACAAGTTTAGAAACTGCACGTGAAATATTACAGCAACATAAAATTGAAAAATTACCAGTTGTTAACGACAAAAATGAGTTAAAAGGTCTAATTACTTATAAAGACATTACCAAAGTAATATTAAAACCGAATGCTTGTAAAGATCACTATGGAAGATTAAGAGTTGCTGCTGGAGTTGGTGTAACTGCTGATGTAATGGAAAGAGTTGATGCTCTTAATAAAGCTGGTGTAGATGCAGTAATTATTGATACAGCTCACGGACACTCAAAAGGTGTATTAGAAACACTTAAAAAAGTAAAAAAGGCGTATCCTGATTTGGATGTAATTGTTGGTAACATTGCTACTGCTGAAGCAGCAAAAGCTTTGGTT
>CAYRAD010000153.1:0-6473 GCA_964422135.1 uncultured Vicingus sp. | reverse complement strand
GACGGAACCTACAAAGGACAGGTTGTGCCTCTTGGTGTGTATGTCTATCGTATTTATACCAAAGATGCGTTGGACGCTGAACATAAATATGTAGGAAAGGTTACGGTGGTAAGGTGATTAAACCAAATCGAAATCCAATTGTTTTTTAACCAGGTCGGCACGTTTTACCACAATGCGAACTTCATCACCCATTCGATATTCTTGCCCTGTACTTTTCCCTCGAGCACAATAATTTTCAGGATCAAAAGTGTAATAATCGCCCGGAATATCCTGTAAGCGAACCATGCCTTCGCACATATTCTCCACAATTTCTACATATAAGCCCCATTCGCTAACTCCAGTTATTACACCCTCAAACTCTTCTCCTATTTTATCTTCTAAAAATTGTACTTGTTTGTATTTAATAGATTTTCGCTCGGCTTCGGTGGCTAGCAATTCCATTTTTGAGGAGTGTTTACATTTTTCTTCAATTTCGTTTGGATTGGCAGAACTGCCACCATCCAGGTAATGTTGTAACAAACGGTGAACCATCACATCGGGATATCGCCTTATGGGGGAAGTAAAATGAGTATAATAAGGAAATGCTAAACCGTAGTGTCCGATATTTTTGGTGGAATAAGATGCTTTTGCCATTGTACGAATGGTTAATTGGGAAATCATATTTTCTTCATTGGTACCGTTTACTTCTGATAATAAGTGGTTGATGGAATTAGCAACTTCTTTTTCGCCTGTTTTTAATTCGTAGCCCAGTTTTTTCACAAAATTAGAGAGCATCAATAACTTTTCTTGATTAGGTTTATCGTGAATCCGGTAAACAAATGTTTTGACCTGCGAATTTTTTGGTTTTCCTATAAATTCTGCCACCCTCTTGTTGGCCAACAGCATAAATTCTTCAATCAGTTTATTGGCATCTTTACTTTCTTTAAAATAAACCCCCAGCGGTTTCCCATTTTCATCCAGATTAAACTTCACCTCAATTTTATCGAAGGCGATAGATCCTTTTTTAAATCTTTTACCGCGTAGTTTTTTGGCTAATTTATCTAAGGTCAACAGCTCTTCGGCAAAATCGCCTTTTCCGGTTTCAATTCTTTCCTGAGCTTCATCGTAGGTAAATCTTCTATCGGAAAAAATTACTGTCCGACCAAACCATTCGTTCAATATCTCAGCATTTTCATCTAATTCAAAAACTGCCGAAAAACACAATTTGGTTTCCTGTGGACGCAAAGAACACGCCTGATTAGACAGCACTTCGGGAAGCATGGGAACCACTCGGTCAACTAGATAAATAGATGTTGCACGATTAAACGCTTCTGCTTCTAATATTGATTTTTCTTTTATGTAATGCGAAACATCCGCAATGTGAACACCTATTTCCCAATTTCCGTTTTTTAATTTTTTATAGGATAAAGCATCATCAAAATCTTTGGCGTCTTTCGGATCGATGGTAAAGGTTGTAGTAGTTCTGAAATCCCTGCGTTTTTTAATCTCCTTCAACGAAATGTTCAAATCCAGTTTATTGGCTTCCTTTTCTACTATTCGTGGAAAGTGATAGGGTAAACCGTATTCCGCTAAAATGGCATGCATTTCGGTTTCATTCTCTCCCGGCTGTCCAAGTACTTCAATAATTTTTCCGAAAGGATTTTTTCGGTCGTTAGGCCATTCGGTAATTTTAGCAATGGCTTTTTCACCATCTTTAGCTCCTTTCAAGTTTTCATTAGCAATAAAAATATCTACCGGCACTTTGGGGTCTTCAGGAACCAAAAAAGCAAAGGTTTTTGATTTTTGAACAATACCTACAAATTCGGTTTTTGCTCGTTCAACCACCTCAACAATTTCACCTTCCAGTTTGGTGCTCAGTTTCCCTGAGAAAATGTTTACTTTCACGATGTCGCCATTCAGTGCATTCCCGGTATTTTTAGGATGAATAAAGATGTCCGTTTTGGCATCTTCTACTAAGATATAAGCAGCTCCTCTTGCTGTCATATCAACTTTTCCGATAACGAGTGATGAAGCCGATTTCAATTTGTATTTCCCCCGTTGAACTTCATAAAGTTTTCCCTGATGAACGAGTTCATCTAAAATAATTCCGATTAGTTTTTTGTTCGCAATATCCCTTATTCCTAAAGCATTGCTTAGTTGCTTATAATTAAAAGCCTTACCGGGGTTGTTGTCAAATATGTTAACGATTTGTTGAAGCAGGTTATACTTAAAAGACCCTGATCTTTTCTTCTTATTTTTTTTCTTTTTAGCCATAAATTCTTACGGCTAAATTAGGAATTAAAAAAGGCATCAGCATTTAGCTGGTGCCTTTATTTGAATCAGTCCTTTATTAATTTGTAATGAAGTTCTTTCTCGTCTTTCATTTCCAGCTGCAAAATATAAATTCCTTTTGGAAAATCAGATATATTTAGTTTTGATTTGAACTGATCTTTATAAATTATTTGGCCGTTAACATCGTAAATCCTTACTTGTTTAACCGTTATTTTCGGCTCCATAAAACGAATAAACAGTTCATTGCCAACAGGATTCGGATAAATTATTATCGGATTATCTTTCTCATAATCATCAATCGAAAAGGAATTATTAATATAAACAAACTTTTTGATGCTATCTGCGGTAGTACCAAAATTGGCAACCGGCCATACCACTACAATATTTCCACCCACTTTATATCCATTAGCTAAATTATAATTTTCAGCATAAGTTATTCCAACTGTATCATTCAGTCCAAAATTCGAAACAGCAATTGAACCTACTGTATCTATAGATAATAATGTTCCTAATGAATCTAAGGTATCAACTGCCGCCACAAGATAAATAGTGCCATTTAAAACCGTTGCACTTTTGTTTTGAACTACAATATGATGTGTGTAGTTGTCATTTAAATTAATGGTATCGGGTAAAGAAGCTAAGTTAAATGCATTGGTATCTACACCTAAACTCTGGCTCCTGGCATTAAAACTCAAAAGCAAAAACAAGTATAAAATAAGAGGCGTTATTAACTTTTTCATAATCCTTGCTGTTTATTATCTCCTAAATTAAATGTTTTACTTCATAAATAATAATTATTTTTGCTAAATTCTTACGTGTTCAAAAATGATTAAACTTTACGACATTATAGAAATATTAAACAAGGAAGAGACCCGAAACCTAAAAATTTTTCTTAAAAGAACTAACGCACATGATGCAAGAAAAGATGTTGTATTGTTTGATTATATTCGAAAAAACAAAGACAATGTTAATGAAGAACAGCTTCTGAAAAATCTTTACGGGAAAACGGAAAATAAAAATTCATTCTACCGTCTTAAAAACAGGTTGATGAATGACATTAATAAAAGCCTGTTATTGCTTCATTACGATAAGAACGAATTTACCGTTGTTCTGAACCTAATAAGTTTAGCTAAACTATTTAATTCTAAGGGAGAATTTACTATTGCTTACGGTTATTTAAAGCAGGCCGAACAAAAAGCAAATAAAAACGAGTTTTTCGACCTATTGGATTTAATCTATAGTGATCTGATAAAATTATCTCACGAAAGCGTGGAATTTGACCCGATTGAGTACATCAAAAAAAGGAAAAAAAATCACGTTCGTCTACACGTTTTGCAGGAAATTGACGATTTACTGGCAGCCCTGGTACATCGAATAAAAATTTCGCAAAACTATTCCACTCATAATTATCAATTTACAGATGTATTAAAGAAAACAGTTGATGACTTTATTGATAATGAAGAAGTTAAAAAAAGCCCGATTCTACAACTAAAAATATATCATTCCATCAGCAGAATCTTGCTTCAGCAAAGGGATTTTGTATCGCTGGAAGATTATTTAAAGCTTACCTATTCTGATTTTATTAAACGTGGATTATTCAATAAATCGAATCATGACACTAAACTTCAGATGCTCACTTACCTAGTTAATTCCTTGTTTAAGAACCAAAAAATTGAAGAATCTCTGGAACTTACTCAAACGCTTTATGAAGCAATGGGAGAATATGATAAGCTGTTGTTCGATAAGTACTTGTTTTATTATTACAACTCATTGGTAATTAATTACCAAGTGTCTGACAAACCAAAAGCCATCAGTGTTTTACTGGAAGCGAAAACAAAAAAAGAAATCCAACAACTACCCTTCTATACCATTTTTGTTTATTTGAATTTGGCTGTGCTATATTTCGATACGAAAGACATTAAAAAAGCAAGAAAAAATTTAGCCACCCTTAAACTTTCCGATAGTTTTAAAGACATGGATGCTGTATTTCGCCTAAAAGTAAATATCGTTGAATTACTTACTTTTTATGAATATGGCGACATTGACCTGTTTGATTATCATTTGAATTTTATCCGTAAGGAATTTAAAGATATACTGGTGAAAGAAGTTTATCAGCGGGAGAAAATATTTATCAGCATTGTTGCTAAAATGGATAGCTTAAACAAAAAAGATTTACAACAAAAAGTAAAAGATTTTATTCAATTGCCCACAGCTTCAGAATCAGCAGAGAACGATATTATAGATTACAACGACTGGTTAAAAAGTAAGCTAAAATAAAAAGCCGGAAGACCGAAGTAAGGAGATACATTCACTTCCATCTTCAGTCTTCGGGTTTCTAAGCTAATTCTATCTGTTCAATACTATCTTTTTTACTTGTAAAGAATTGTTTGTTTTAACATTTAAGAGGTAAATTCCGTTTGAAATGTTATTTGGTTCCCATAATAATTCATTATTGCCTGCATTCATTTGACCATTATTAATTGAACTCACCTGATTTCCCAGAAGATCTGTTATAAAAACCTCAATATTAGATTGTTCTTCTAAATTTAACTCGATTGTCAAATTATTATTTACAGGATTTGGATAAGCGTTTAAACTAGAGAGAATATTCTTCTCTACTTTATTAATACTAGTCGAATTTGGAGCAATAACATTAATGGTGAAACCTGTTTTATTGATGCCACTTGCATTAATACTATCACAATAAGTATCAACACATCCATTTCCATTATCAACAGTTAAACATAAATAATAATTTCCCGTAGAAGCATAAGTATGTTGTGGAAATTGTTGGGTAGAGGTATTTCCATCCCCAAAATTCCATATGTAAGTCAAGTTATTTCCGGTTGCATTATTCACCACTATCACATCAAAAACATTTAATGAATCAGGATAGTAATAAAAATTAGATTGACAATTATATGCTGTAACGCTTCCACAAACAACTGGACAACTATCCACAGTTAAACAATAAGTGTATGTGCCTTGAGCTAAATATGTATGATTTGGATTTGCTTGAGAAGATGTTATTCCGTCACCAAAGTCCCAAAAATAATTGCTCCCATTAGCAAATTGCCAAAAATTAAAAGTTGGTCCATTAGGAATACTTTGACTAGCACCATAACTGAAACTACAGTTTATGTTACCTGTTCCTGTAACTACAACTGTGTCACAGTATGTCGCAGAACAGTTTAATATTGAATCCGACACCGTTAAACAAACCATATAAGGTCCATCATTTGTGTATGTGTGAGTTGAGGAACTTAATATACTATTTGTATTATCACCAAAATCCCAGTAATATGCTGTTGATGAATTATTCATAACACTACTGAATGAAAAATTACCATTTCCATTATTAAGAAAAGTGTAACCTGCTGTACAAGTTAAGTCAACAATGATTGTATCTGAACTCGTACATCCAAAAGCATCTGTTACAATAACAATAACATTGTAAATACCATTTTGAGCATAAGTGTGGTATGGTGAGGATTGAACTGAAAAATTTCCATCACCAAAATCCCACGAATAAGAAAAGGGTTGAACACCAGAAGTTGAAGAATAAAAACTATAACTTAAAACACCTCCATAATATGAATTTGCAGTTGTTGTACATGTTAAATTTGAATTTATTATTGTTATACTATCACAAAATGTGCTAAGACAACCAGAAGCAGTATCGGCAACAGTTAAACAAACATTATAAGTTCCATTATATGGAAATGTATGAGAGCTTTGGGGCCACCACGCTGTTGTTCCGTCACCGAAATCCCAAAACGTTGATGTGTAACCTCCAGTTGAAGAATTTGTTAAGGTAACACTCCCATTACCACTATATACATAATTAAAAGAGGCCTGACATTGAGCTTTTACATCGTTGGCTTGTATAATAGATATTCCTATAAGAGCAATAAGTAAAACATTGGTCAGTAATTTAAATTTGTTTAGACTTTTCATGGCTTTTATTTTTATAATTATATACGCTACAAATATTGGATGGTTTTGTAGAATAAAATAACTAATTTGTAAATTTTCTTACTTGTTCTAAATATATTTTAAATAAATATATTCTATTACAACATAACATTTACGTGTAAAATTCTTACGTATTATAAAAAATTATTCAACAAGCAATTAAACTAATTTGACGTGAATTTGATTAGGATAAAAAATTATTGAACTATCTTGGAATAGCTTTAATA
>CAYRAD010000152.1:0-6478 GCA_964422135.1 uncultured Vicingus sp. | reverse complement strand
ATTTTTCATCTAATGGACATCCTGGTATGGGTGGGTTAGATTTATTTAAAGCATCCAGTACTGGTGTTAACCAATGGGGGGGAGTAGAGAATTTAAAAGTTCCTATGAATTCTGAAGCTAATGATTTTGGTATTACGTTTGAAGGAAGTAAAGAAAGAGGATTTTTTACAACAAGTAGAGAAGGAGGAAAAGGTGGTGATGATATCTGGGAGTTCTATTTACCTCCATTGTTGTTCACATTAAAAGTAACAGTTATAGATATTGAAACAAAAAATATTATTCCTAATGCTAAAATTAAATTAGTGGGTACTGATGGAAGTTCTGCTGAAGCTACTACTGATGAAAATGGTGAATTCACTTTTATTAAAAATGGTCCCGACAGGTACATTAAGCCAAATACATCCTACTCATTAGTGGTGGAAAAAGAAAAATATTTGGTAGCTAAAGGAAAAGAAACTACAGTTGGATATGAAGATTCAAAAAACTTCGAACATACTTACGAAATACAACCATTCAAAGATAAAGTTATTAAATTGCCTCAAATATTATATGAGTACGATAAGGCAGAACTATTGCCAGAGTCAAAAGATTCATTAGATTATTTATATAATATTATGACAGAGAATCCAACAATTATTATTCAATTACGTTCTCATACTGATTTTAGAGGTTCTGCTAAGTATAACCAAAAACTTTCGCAAAGAAGAGCCCAATCATGTGTGGATTACTTAGTAAAAGAAAAAGGTATTCATCCTGATAGAATTAAAGCAAAAGGTATGGGAGAAAATGAACCTATATCCATTAAAAAAGCAGACGGAACAGTTGATTTTGTTTTAGATGAAAAATATATCAATGCATTGAAAACTAAAGAAGAACAGGAAGCTGCACATCAAAAAAACAGGAGAACAGACTTTAAAGTAATAGGTGACGACTTTGTTCCACCTGCTGCTCCAGCACCAGAAAATTAGATTATTAACATAAAAGAAAAACATCCTGATAACTTTCAGGATGTTTTTTTATACCTATACGTTAAATGAGATTTAGAGTGTTATTTTTGCTTAAAAATTAATGTTTGATGAACAAATCTGAAAGGTACATGAAAAGAGGAGTTTCTGCCTCTAAAGAGGATGTACATAATGCCATAAAAAATATAGATAAAGGATTATTTCCAAAAGCTTTTTGTAAAATTATTCCCGATTATTTAACTGGGGATGAAGATTATTGCATAGTGATGCATGCTGATGGAGCTGGGACAAAATCTTCATTAGCTTATGCATATTGGAAAGAAACTGGAGATCTTTCTGTTTGGAAAGGAATTGCACAAGATGCATTGATTATGAATCTTGATGATTTATTATGTGTTGGTGCAGTTGATAACATTTTATTATCCTCAACAATTGGCAGAAATAAGAATTTAATCACCGGAGATGTTATTGCAGCAATAATAAATGGGACAGAAGAGTTATTAAAAGAATTAAAAAAACAAGGAATTGGGATTCATTCAACTGGAGGTGAAACTGCCGATGTAGGTGATTTAGTTAGAACAATAATTGTTGATTCTACGGTAACCTGTAGGATGAGAAAAGATGCCGTCATTAACAATACTAATATAAGCGTTGGTGATGTAATTGTTGGATTAGCTTCTTTTGGACAGGCAACATATGAGTCTGAATACAATGGAGGGATGGGAAGTAATGGACTGACCTCAGCTAGGCATGATGTTTTTAATAAAACTATTGCTGAAAAATACCCACAAACTTATGATCCAAGTGTGCCGGAGGAATTAATTTTTTCTGGTGGTTATTCATTAACAGATAAGTTAGCTGATGTTGAATTGGACGCTGGAAAATTGGTACTGTCACCAACAAGAACTTATGCTCCTATTATAAAAAAGATTTTAGATTTATATAGAAATCAGATTAATGGGATGGTTCATTGTAGCGGAGGAGCACAGACCAAGATCTTACACTTTGTTGATGATTTACAGATTGTTAAAGATAACATGTTTGATATACCTCCATTATTTAAAATGATACAGGAACAATCTGGAACTGATTGGAAGGAAATGTACAAGGTATTTAACATGGGACATCGTATGGAATTATATGTTCCTAAAGAAATTGCCGATGATATTATTGCAATCTCAAAATCATTTAATGTTGATGCACAGATTGTCGGTAGAGTTGTCGCTCAAGGTGAAAAAAGATTGACAATTAAAAGTAAATATGGTGAATTTACTTATCACTAAGAAAGTATGAGTTTATTAAAAAAGTTAGAACAAATAAATATTCGTTTCGACCAGGTAAGTGAGCAGATTACGGATCCGGAAATCATCTCGGATATGGATAGATATGTGAAATTGAATAGAGAGTATAAAGAGTTAGAAGAAATAGTACAAGTTTATAAGAAATACAAAAGTGTAATAGAGAATATTGAATCAACGAAGCAGATTCTAAAATCGGAAACAGATAAAGAATTTGTTGATATGGCAAAAATGGAATTGGAAGAATTGATTCCATTGAAAGAGGAAATGGATGAAGAGATCAAAATTATGTTGATACCGAAAGATGAGGAGGATACTAAAAATGTAATTATTGAGATTAGAGCTGGTACAGGAGGAGACGAAGCAAGTATTTTTGTTGGTGACTTGTTTAAAATGTACACCAGATTTATTGAGAAAAAAGGCTGGAAAATTGAGATATTGACAGTTAATGATGGAACTGCTGGTGGTTATAAAGAAATTTCTTTTAGTGTTGAAGGAGAAAATGTTTATGGAGTATTAAAGTATGAATCCGGAGTACATCGGGTACAAAGAATACCTCAAACAGAATCGCAAGGAAGAGTACATACTTCAGCTGTAACTGTGGCAGTGCTCCCTGAAGCCGAAGAAGTTGATGTTGATTTAAGAAAAGATGATATAAAAAGAGATACCTATCGTTCGGGTGGAGCAGGAGGACAGAATGTAAATAAAGTTGAAACCGCCGTTCGCTTAACACATATCCCAACAGGAATTGTAGTTGAAAGACAAGTTGCCCGTTCTCAATTAAAAAATTACGAGATGGCAATGACTGCTCTTCGTTCAAAATTGTACGAAGCTGAAGTAATAAAGCGTGAAAAGGAAAGAGCTGCAGAAAGAAAATCACAAGTTTCTACAGGAGACCGTTCTGCAAAAATCAGAACTTACAATTATCCTCAGGGAAGAGTAACCGACCACAGAATTGGATTAACGCTGTACAATTTAGTCGGAATAATGAATGGCGATATCAATGAAATAATTGAAGCTTTAAAAATTGCAGAGAATTCAGAAAAGCTACAAGCAGGAATAGAATAACTCATTAATAATGAATAAAGAGGAATTAATAAATCAGATCAGACTAAAACAATCTTTTTTATGTATAGGTTTGGATACAGATAGATCAAAAATCCCGCAATATTTATTAAAAGAAGAGGATCCTGTTTTTGAGTTTAATAAGCAGATTATTGATGCAACAAAAGACCTATGTGTAGCTTATAAACCAAATATTGCATTTTATGAAAGTCTTGGTTCTAAAGGTTGGGATTCACTTCAAAAAACGATAGCATACATACCTTCAACTATTTTTACGATTGCAGATGCAAAACGAGGGGATATTGGTAATACTTCAAAAATGTATGCCAAGGCTTTTTTTGAGACTTTAAATTTTGATTCGATAACCGTTGCTCCGTATATGGGAGAAGACTCAGTTAAACCGTTTTTAGAATTCGAAAAAAAATGGGTTATATTGTTGGCTTTAACTTCCAATAAAGGAGCTGAGGATTTTCAATTTTTTGGAAATGAAAAGGAACAGCTATTCGAAAAAGTTTTAGAACAATCAAAGAATTGGGGAAATGATAAAAACTTAATGTATGTGGTTGGGGCAACTCGCCCTGAAAGGTTTAAAACCATTCGGAAAATTGTGCCTGACAATTTTTTATTGGTTCCAGGAGTAGGAGCACAGGGAGGCTCCCTAAGTGATGTTTGTAAGTTTGGTATGAATACAGATTGTGGTTTGCTGGTAAATTCTTCGAGAGGAATAATTTACGCGGGAAGTGATGAAAATTTTGCTGAAAAAGCAAGAGCATCTGCTTTGAAAATTCAAAAAGAAATGAGTATCTTGTTACGGGAATATGAAGTCTTAAAATATTGAATTATTTATCTTAAAAATATAATATTATGTATGTAGCTCTTGTATTTAAAGTCATTTTTGGCGTTTTTGCATTCCTTTTTATATTTGGAATGTTCTTTATTGTAAAACAAAAAACAGCTGTTATTATTGAACGGTTAGGAAAATTTAATCGTGTGGCGACTTCCGGTTTTAATCTGAAAATACCAATTCTTGATAAGAAAGCAGGAACAGTTAATTTGAAAGTGATGGAATTACCTGTTGAGGTAGAGACCAAGACTAAGGATGATGTTTTTGTAAGGTTAATTGTTTCGGTACAATATTATGTGGTTGAAACACAGGAAGGAATTAAAACTTCCTTTTATAAATTTAATAACCCGGCTCAACAGATACAATCTTACGTATTTGATTCTATACGATCTGAAGTTCCTAATATGGAGCTGGATGATGTTTTTAGTGAAAAAGATAAAATAGCAAAAGCAGTCCAAATGGAATTAGCCGATACGATGGAAGAATATGGGTTTGCAATAATAAAAGCTCTAATTACGGATATTGATCCCGATTCGAAAGTGAAACATGCCATGAATGAGATTAATGCTGCTAAAAGGTTAAAAGAAGCTGCCAGAGAATATGCTGAGGCTGAAAAAATTAAAGTGGTTGCTGCAGCAGAGGCAGAAGCACAAAGTAAAAAATTACAAGGAGAAGGTATTGCTGACCAACGGATTGCTATTGCCAATGGAATGAAACAATCTGTTGAACAAGTTAAGGGTGCAATGGAAGCTAGTGTTTCTGGTCAACAGATTATGAATATGCTTTTTATGACACAACATTATGATACCATTAGCAGATTAGCCGAACAAGGTGTAAACACTATTTTTGTGCCTTATTCACCTGGAACTGTTGGTGATTTGCAAACGCAAATACAATCGAGTTTAATTGCTGCAGAAACAATCACAAAAGCCACAGATGTTAGTGAAATTGTAAAGGGAAAAGGCAAAACTCCAAATAATGAAGTTGACCCTGAAGATTTTGAATAAAATTGAAAGAAGAATTTCTACATTATATCTGGGAGCATAAACTATTCAATGCTTCCAAATTACTTTGCTCATCAGGAGATGAATTAATAATATTAAACTCAGGTATTCATAATTTTGATTCAGGTCCTGACTTTTTTAATGCTCAACTAAAAATTGGAAAAACTACATGGGCTGGTAATATTGAAATTCACTTAAAATCTTCTGATTGGTTAAAACACCAACATCAACTTGATAAAGCTTATAATAATGTAATCCTTCATGTGGTTTATCAAGATGACCAACCTGTTTTTGATAAAAATGAAAACCTGATTCCAACGCTCGAATTAAAAGAACTTATTGATGAAGATCTTTGGAATAAGTACGCTAATTTAATTCACTCAAAAGATTGGATTCCATGTGGAATACAAATCAAATCAGTTGATGATTTTATCATCAAATCATGGTTAAACAGGTTAGCGGTTGAAAGATTAGAACGAAAATCCAGAGAAATAATTCAGACACTTGACAATAATAAAAATAACATCGAACAAACGTTTTATCAATATTTATTCAAATATTTAGGCTTAAATGTTAATGCACTTCCTTTTGAATTATTAGCTAAAAGTACCTCCTTAAAAATTATTGAAAAGCATAATGATATATTAGCAATAGAAGCCTTGTTGTATGGTCAGGCAGGATTTTTAGAAGAAAATATGGATGATGAATATTTTAACAAATTACAAAAAGAATATCATTTTCTCCGTGCTAAGTTCAATTTAAAACCATTAGATAAAAGCTTGTGGAAATTATTAAGATTGAGGCCATCTAATTTCCCAACCATTAGGATTAGTCAATTGGCAAATTTACTACATAATAGTCCGAGAATGTTTGCCAAAATAATAGGATCAAAAACAATAAAAGAAGTACAGGAAATATTTAAAAGCTCAACATCAACATATTGGAATAATCATTATCAGTTTGGAGTAGAAACAGGAAAAACAAGTTCTAAACATCTCGGTAAAGTGGCTGTAAATAATATCATTATTAATGTGGTTGTTCCTTTTACTTTTGTTTATGGTAAAATTAAAAATGATGAGAAAATGGTTGAAAAGTCGCTTGAACTTCTTCAAGAACTTCCGCTAGAAATAAACTCAATAATTAATAAATGGAAAGAAACGGGATTAAAACCAACCAATGCACTTGAGTCTCAATCATTAATAGAATTAAAGAATAATTATTGTTTTCAAAAAAAATGTTTAACTTGCCATCTTGGTAATAATATTTTGAGACAATGATAGAAAAAATACTTTCATATTTCGA
>CAYRAD010000151.1:244-6501 GCA_964422135.1 uncultured Vicingus sp. | reverse complement strand
TTATCCTATTTAGGTTTATCAGAGAAACAAGTAGCTATTGTTATTACTTTAATAGCACTTATTTCATCCTTATTGGTTGTTTATGTAATTGCTAGTATTAAAATATGGACCCATATTTATACAGCTATTTTTATTATATATTTTTTATTGGTTTTTGGGGTTTTATTTACTATAGCTAAAAAAAATACTGACCACTAAATATTTCAATAGATCTAGTAAATGATTAAAGTAAAAGAGGAATTTATTGAAGTTATCGGCTCAAGAGTTCATAACCTAAAAAACATTTCAGTAAAAATTCCAAGAAATAAATTTGTTGTGATTACTGGTGTTAGTGGAAGTGGTAAATCATCATTAGCTTTTGATACTATTTATGCTGAAGGTCAGAGAAGATATTTGGAAACATTTTCCGCTTATGCTCGTCATTTTTTGGGAAATATGGAACGCCCTGATGTCGATAAAATAAGTGGATTGAGCCCTGTTATTTCAATAGAACAAAAAACGATAAGTAAAAATCCAAGATCAACTGTTGGAACAATAACAGAAGTATATGATTTTTTTCGACTCTTGTATGCAAGGGCTTCCGAGGCATATTCGTACAATACCGGTGAAAAAATGGTGAAATACACCAGCTCACAAATACTAGAGTTAATAATAGAAAAATATTCCGGAAAAAAGATAATTCTTTTGGCTCCTGTGGTACAAGGACGAAAGGGGCATTATAAAGATTTATTTAATCAAATTTTAAAACAAAGATTCTTAAAAGTAAGAGTTAATGGAGAAATTATTGGTATCACCAAAGGAATGAAATTAGACCGGTATAAAACTCATGATATAGAAATTGTTGTTGATCAAATAATAGTAAATGATGTAGATAAGAAGAGAATTACTGATTCAGTTAATCTGGCTTTGAAGTATGGTAAAGGATCTTTAATAATATGTGATATAGAAGAAGATGGTTATACCATTCTGAGTAAAAATTTAATGTGCCCGACTACCGGAATTTCTTATGATGATCCGGCACCTAACTTATTTTCCTTTAATTCACCATATGGTGCCTGCAAGAAATGTAATGGATTAGGACTGGTTTCTGAAATAGATTTAAAAAAGATAATTCCTAATCCAAACATATCAATTAAAAATGGGGGGATTATACCTTTAGGAAGTTATAAAAATAACTGGACCTTTAAACAAATAGAAGCAATAGGTAAAAAATTTGGATTTACACTTAATACTCCGGTTAAAGAAATTTCTGAGGATGCTATCAATTATTTGTTAAAAGGTTCATCAGAGACTATAACATTAAGACAGGAAATAGCCGGAATAGTTTCGGATTACAATATTGAATTTGAGGGAATTGTCAATATAATTCTTCGACAGTTTGAAGAAAACAAGAGTAAATCTATAGGCAGATGGGCTACTAATTTTATGAACAAGGTTCAGTGCCCTCAATGTGATGGAGCTAGGTTAAAAAAAGATGCATTATATTTTAAAGTAGATGGAAATTCAATTGCTGAAGTAGCTAATATGGATATCAACTCTCTATATGTTTGGACATCATCATTAACCGGTAAATTGTCAAATAACCAACAAATAATAGCGAAAGAAATTTTAAAGGAAATTAATAATCGACTGAAGTTTTTGATAAATGTTGGATTAACTTATCTAACATTAAATAGAAGTTCGAGGTCATTGTCCGGTGGAGAAGCTCAAAGAATAAGATTGGCAACTCAAATAGGCTCACAATTGGTTAATGTCCTTTATATTTTGGACGAACCCAGCATAGGATTGCATCAAAGAGATAATGAAAAACTAATTAACGCTTTGCAGGAATTAAGAGATATAGGCAATTCTATTATTGTTGTTGAGCATGATAAAGGAATTATGTTAGCATCAGATTATATTGTTGATGTTGGCCCAAAAGCAGGATTGTTCGGAGGTGAGATTGTTTCTCATGGAGAGCCATCCAAATTCATTAAAAACAACACGGAAACTGCTAACTATTTAAATGGTAAAATAAATATTGATATTCCGGTTTCTAGGAGAAAAGGAAATGGACACTATATTGAATTGAAAGGAGCTAGTGGACATAACCTTAAAAATGTAACCTTAAAAATTCCACTTGGAAAATTAATTTGTGTAACAGGAGTTTCTGGAAGTGGAAAATCAACTTTAATTAATGAAACCCTTTACCCTATTTTAAAACAGCAAATTTATAATGCTATTCAAAAACCTTTAGCTTTCAATTCTATTTATGGAGTAGAAAACATTGATAAAATAATTGACATAGACCAGTCTCCTATAGGGAGAACGCCAAGGTCAAATCCTGCTACCTATACAGGTGTTTTTACGGATATAAGATCTTTGTTTAGTAACTTGCCTGAAGCAAAAATAAGAGGTTATAAACCGGGTAGATTCTCTTTTAATATTAAAGGTGGAAGATGTGAAACATGTAAGGGTGCTGGAGTGAAAACAATTGAGATGAATTTTTTACCAGATGTTTATGTGGAGTGTACCGACTGTAATACTAAGAGGTACAACAGGGAAACTTTAGAAGTGAGATATAAAGGAAAATCAATAAGTGATGTTTTAAATTTAACCATCAACCAGGCTGTGGAATTTTTTGGAAATATACCTGAAATTGTAAGAAAAATAAAAACATTACAGGAAGTGGGACTGGGCTATATACGTTTAGGTCAACCATCAACTACTTTATCGGGAGGAGAGGCACAAAGAGTAAAATTAGCAACTGAATTATCTAAAAAGCAAACCGGCAAAACATTTTATATATTAGATGAGCCTTCAACAGGCTTACATTTTCAGGATATTAAAGTATTTTTGGAAGTTATTGATAAGTTGGTCGATTTAGGAAACACCGTGTTAATTATAGAACATAATATGGATATTGTTAAAGTTGCAGATCATATTATTGATATTGGTCCGGATGCTGGAATTAATGGAGGAAAAATTATTTGTGAAGGAAGTCCCGAAGAAATAATAAATAATCAAAACAGTTACACAGCTAAGTATTTAAAAGAAGAATTAAAACATTGAAATATGAAAAAAGATAATAAAATTGCATTTAAGAAAAAGGACTGGAACGAAATAAAAACACATGATTCTTGGATAATTTTTAAAGTACTTGCAGAATTTGTTGAAGGGTTTGAAAAGATGGCAAAAATAGGCCCTTCCGTTACTATATTTGGCTCAGCAAGGACAAAATCAGATAATAAGTATTATAAAATGGCTGAAGATATTGCTGCAAAATTAGCTTCTAAAGGTTATGGTATTATTACAGGTGGAGGGCCGGGGATTATGGAAGCAGGTAATAAAGGAGCATTTGAGTCAGGAGGTAGTTCAGCCGGCTTAAATATTGAACTTCCTTTTGAGCAATTTAGTAATGGATTTATCAATTCTGATAAGCTAATAACTTTTGATTACTTTTTTGTTCGTAAAGTAATGTTTGTTAAATATTCACAGGGATTTGTTGTATTACCTGGCGGATTTGGCACGTTAGATGAAATGTTTGAAGCAATTACTCTGATTCAAACAGGAAAAATTGGAAAATTTCCTATTGTATTAGTTGGTAAAAATTATTGGAAAGGTTTATTAGATTGGATTAAAAATACTGTTTTAGAAACGGAGAATAATATTTCTCCCAAAGACCTTGATTTATTTAAAATTGTTGATTCAGTTGATGATGCAGTTAAATGTATAGATGATTTCTATAGCAATTATTTATTAAAGCCTAATTTTTAACTTTATTAACATTTATTGGTTTATAATTGATTTTCTCTATTTTATTTCTCTGTGCTTATATCTATAGATTTGTCATAATCGATGTTATGAACAATTGTTAATAACCGATATTAATATTCGAAATATCGATTATTTGTTTTATTTTTATTGCTGTAATCGCAATAATAAAAAATATGAAAAAGTTTACTATACTATTCATCACTTCATTTCTATCAATAGGAATGTTACTTGCCCAGGAAAAAACCAGTGGAATAAAATATGTTCCTTCAATTGGTGCTCATATTGGAGCAATGTCTTATTTAGGTGACATTAAGGGGTCACAAGGTGCCACGCTATATACTTATTGGAAGCCTGCTTATGGTTTTTATTTAGAAAAAAAGATAGGTAGTATTTTTGGAATTTCAGCTAATGGTATATTTGGGAAAGTTTCTAAAAGCCAACTTGATGATGATGTTTTTATTAATTTTCAAACAAGCATTACCAACTTTGATTTAAATCTATTGCTTGATTTTGATAATGGTAAAGTAATTCATGAATCTTCATTGTTTTCACCATATTTATCAATTGGATTTGGATATTTGGCGTTTGATCCGAAAGGAGATTTATCAACAAATGGTATTTATTATCAACATTGGAGTGATGGTACTTTAAGGGATATTGCTGAATCTACTCCAGGTTCTGATACTGCTTCCGTCATATTAGTAAGAGATTACGATTACGAAAGTTCATTAAAAGATAGTACAACTAATTATTCAAAAACAACTTTTACAATCCCAATCAGGTTCGGATTAAAATTTAAATTATCAAGAAATATTGAGGCACGTTTATCTGCGGCTTATATAATGACAATGACAGATTACATTGATAACTATAAGGAT
This sequence comes from uncultured Vicingus sp., assembly GCA_964422135.1. Lineage (GTDB taxonomy): Bacteria > Bacteroidota > Bacteroidia > Flavobacteriales_E > Vicingaceae. The sequence goes on along the minus strand of CAYRAD010000151.1, from coordinate 1,867 downwards.
GGAGGGAATGATAAATTATTTTATACATCTTTCGGAATACAATACAATTTTGCTCCAATAGATAAACAAGAAGATAAATACAAAGACTTTGATTTCTCGGATTTGGATAAAGAAGATACTGATGGAGACGGTGTAAGTGATAGTAAAGATATGTGTCAAAACACGCCAGAAGGTGTGGCTGTTGATCATAAAGGATGTGCTGTAGATGGTGATGAAGATGGAGTTCCGGATTATTTGGATAAAGAATTGAATACGCCAGCTGGAACTCTTGTTAATAAAGATGGCGTAACATTGACTGATGAAATGATTGAATTGCGGGAGAAAATGAAGGATTCTGTTGAAACAGAATATAGAGTGTTTAAAGCAGAGGATTTAACAAAAGATGAAATTGAAGAAATTCAAAAACAGTATGAAGCAGCAAATAATGGTTCAAGTATAAATACAATTACTCTACCAGAAAAATTTAAAACACTCGATAATAATAATGATAATTATATTTCTGCTAAAGAAGTAACTAACGCAATTGACGGTTTCTTTGAAGGAGAGAATAATCTAACAGCTAAAGATCTAAATGATTTGATTGATTTTTATTTTGATCAATAGCACAAAATGAATAAAAAATGATAAAACAGTTAATTCTTTTGATCCAATTACTAGGATTATTTTTCTATCATCTAATATTTTCAGGAGACTTAACTGTTACACAAAAAATACCCGAATCCATTTCTACTGGTTCAGAAGCCGTTGTTGAAATTACAATCAATAAAAATGATCTTACAGGATTTGCTAAAATTCAGGAAACTTTCCCGGATGGGTTTATAATAGAACCTGTTGAAACAAAAGGGGCTACATTCTCATTTAAAGACAATAAAATAAAATTTATCTGGATGGCTTTGCCTGCAGAAAATGAATTTACTATTTCGTATAAAGTAAAACCATATGCAAAAACTATAGGATCTTTTACTATTGATGGTAAGTTTTCCTATATCGCTGATAGTGAAAGAAAAAATATAGAAATTGTTCCGGCAACATTTTCTGTTGTTAATGAACTAGTTTCAGAAAATAATGATGCCAATGAAAATAATATAGAAGAACCAGCTGTAGCAAGCATAGAAACCAGTATTCAATGTAATAGAATTGTCGAAAATATTGAAAACGGAAAGTATAAAGTTACTCTTGAATTTGATAAAAAGAACATACAGGGGTTTGCTAAAATTACAGAGCGTATTCCTGAGGGATTTACAGCTTCTGAGAATGATTCAAAAGGAGGAGTTTTTTCATTCAAAGACAAGGAAGTTAAGGTACTGTGGATGGCTTTACCTCAGAACGAAAGTTTTTCTGTTGTTTATGATATTGAAGCAGAAAATAGCATTGAAAATGGTAATTATACTATTAGTGGATATTTTTCTTATCTTGAAAATGATGTGACAAGTAAATATGATATTCATGAATCTAATTTTGAATTAAATGTTGAACAGTTAGCTGATTTAAATAATGATGTTGAAACCAACAAAACAACTGATACTTCAGATGCTGTAGATAACACTACTGTAGATAACACTACTGTGGATAACACTACTGTGGATAACACTACTGTGGATAACACTACTGTGGATAACACTA
>CAYRAD010000151.1:0-144 GCA_964422135.1 uncultured Vicingus sp. | reverse complement strand
CTGTGGATAATATCATAAATACAACAGAAGATAATACTTCGACAGCGAATAATGATGTTACTTCAGTTCCTAATCCTGAAACTGGAGTTTCATATAAGGTACAAGTTGGAGCAGGACATAAGAGAGTTTCAAACAACTATTTTT
>CAYRAD010000150.1:0-6544 GCA_964422135.1 uncultured Vicingus sp. | reverse complement strand
ACGATATGGCACATGTGATAGTTTACTTTTTCAACTAAGAAACAATTGTTGGGGGTTTTTCAGGGCAATGTTAAGTGGTAATGATGTTATGCTATATGACACTTGTAGTTGGAATAATTATATTCCCGAAAAATTAAAATCAGGAAATAAACATAGTGGCTCAACATTGCTAACTTTAGATATGGACGCCAATAATAGTAAGGAGCTGGTATTGGGTGATGTTTCATTCAATAACTTTACAATGCTTACCAATGGCGATACAACATCAGATTTTACAGCTTCTTCTATGGTTGCCAGAGATACTGCGTTTCCACAAAATACTCTGAGTACATTAGCCGTCGATATTAATGTTTTCCCGGGAGGGTACTATCTTGACGTAAACAATGATAGTGTAAAAGATCTGATTGCTACTCCAAATTGTTATAATGGTTGCAAGAACAGTAATAATGTATGGTATTATAGAAATGATAATACTAACAATACTCCCGATTTCAATTTTGTTTCAAATGCATTTTTACAGGATGGTATGATAGAAGTAGGAGAAGGTGCTCATCCTGTTTTCTTTGATTACAATAGCGATGGATTAATGGATATTATAATTGGCAGCTACGGAAATTTTAATCCTGCAGTTGGTCCTTTATTGTATGAATCGGGGCTTTGGTTATACGAAAATATTGGAACCGCAACTAATCCTGCTTACCAATTCGTTACCAATGATTATACTGGTATTTCTACTATGAATTTAGACATTTCCGGAGGTCGTCCAACCTTGGGATTAACACCTACTTTTGGCGACTTAGATGATGATGGTGACCTGGATATGTTAATGGGTGATTACAATGGACATATTCATTATTTTAGAAATAATGCAGGTGCTGGTAATCCAGCTATATTTACGATAGCTGCACCCGAATATTTAGGAATAGATGTTGGTAATAATGCTACACCTCTTTTATATGATCTAAATAATGATTTGCTACTTGACTTAATAATTGGTAACAAAACAGGAACTTTTTCATATTATCAGAATACAGGAACTTCGTCTATTCCGAATTTTAGTTTTATAACCGATTCATTAGGTAAAGTTACAACCCAAAGATTTTATGATTATGCGGGCTATAGCAATCCAATTATTATTAATGAACTTGGTGTAACCAAATTATTATCAGGCTCATTGAATGGGTACCTATATGAATTTAGTAATATTGATGGCAACCTTAATGGAACTTTTACAGTAGATAGCTCTTACTTAAATATTTGGGAAGGAGTTAACTCAAGCCTGTCTATAGCAGATGTTACCAATGATGGAAAGTTGGATATGTTGATTGGAAATTATGCAGGTGGTGCTGCTTTTTATAAGGGAGACTCAAGTGTTAGCATTCAGGAAAAAGAGAATATTAAGAAAGTTAACATTTATCCAAATCCTACTAATGGAATGATAAACATAGATTTGAGTAATAATGATTTAACAAATGGCAGTATAGCAATTATCAATTTGTTAGGTGAAATAATATATTATAAAAAAATATCAACTTCTAAAATTAATGTTGATATTGGTAATTATCCGGCAGGTGTTTATCTGGTCAAATTTTCAAATAATAGTAGTAATAAAGTATTTAAGGTGATTAAGAAGTAATTAATATCAATTCTTTTTTTGCATAATCAATTACAGCTTTATAATCATTCAAGATATCACCACCCAAAACTCCATCAACAGGGTCTAATTCCAGTTTCAAATAAGATTCGTTAACGTGTTGTAAATCGAGTATTGTTGCCTGATATTCTTTTAAAATCAATTCACCCAATTGTATCTTTTTTAATACTACTTTTTTACTCGTCATGGTATTGGTACCTAATCCGGATGATAATCGGTTATGGTCTTCAATATTGATTTCCCCAATGAAGCTTGCTATTCTTGTCTCATCAAAAACACTGCGTGATGCTCCGGTATCCAGGATCATTACAGCTTTTTTTCCATTAACTTTAACATTCACTTTTAAATGAAAGCCATCATCTTCAATTGGAAAAATAGTTAATGGTAAAATTGTTTTCATGGGCTAAAATTAAACAAAGGTGCCGGATATATTCCGACACCTTTGTTGTAAATATTTACATTATATCAGGCTAATACACTATCTAATAACCCGTTTGTTTTTTTAACTCCTTCTGAACTTTCTTTTAACTTGTTTAGTTCCTTATCTGTTAATTCAATCTCCACAACGTTTTCAATTCCATTTTTACCTAAAACACAAGGTGCACCGATGGAAAGATCATTTAAACCAAATTCTCCTTCTAACAATGTTGAACAAGGAAAGATTTTATGAGAATCCTGAGCAATAGCTCTAACCAATTCAGAAACTGCTGCTCCTGGAGCGTACCATGCACTTGTTCCCAATAATTTGGTCAAAGTTGCTCCACCTACTTTTGTGTCTTCCACAACCTGATTCATTCTATCTTCAGATAAAAATTCTGAAACAGGAACACTATTGCGTACAGCTTTACTGATTAACGGTACCATACCCGTATCGCTATGTCCTCCAATCACCATTCCATCAACATCAGACGAAGGGCATCCTAAGGCTTCTGCCAATCTGTATTTAAATCTGGCACTATCTAAAGCACCCCCCATTCCAATAACTCTGTTTTTAGGAAGATTGGTTGATTTATGAACCAAATAAGCCATGGTATCCATTGGATTACTCACCACAATTAAAATTACATTTGGTGAATGTTTCAATAGATTTTCTGAAACTGTTTTTACAATTCCGGCATTGATTCCAATTAGTTCTTCACGAGTCATACCTGGCTTACGAGGAATACCACTTGTGATAACTGCAACATCACTTCCTGCAGTTTTGGAATAATCATTTGTGCTTCCTGTTATTTTAGTATCAAAACCATTTAAAGAAGCTGTTTGCATTAAATCCATTGCTTTACCTTCTGCATATCCTTCAATGATATCAACCAATACTACTTCAGATGCAAAATTTTTGATGGCAATGTATTCAGTACAACTGGCACCTACTGACCCTGCACCTACTACTGTTACTTTCATAATATTATATTTTAAGATTTTTATTGATATTTAAGATGAACGAAATTAGACAAAGAATAAAAATTAAACAATGATTTATAACAACATAATAATAATAAATATCATTTAGTTAACATTATTCTAAACCTTGACAAAAACATATTGGATTGTAGAATTTAGATTTGATAAATGAATTTTATACATTTGTCCGTTTTTCTATAGAAACGTAAGAATTAAAAAACTTAACATAGAATTTCATATTTAAAAATAACAATCATGGAAATATTTATTGTATTAGTGTTCATTCTCGGATATTTAGCCATTACGCTTGAACACAGTTTTAAGATCGACAAATTAATTCCTGCGTTACTTATGATGGCATTGGCCTGGACAGGTGTTGCATTTGGGTTAGATCATTTCACATCTTGGTTTAATTCGCATACCAATAGTTTACTGGAAGGTTTTGGGATGATGGACCATGAAGTCAGGCTTGATTTGTTCGAAAACACCCTATTACATCACTTTGGCAAAACCTGTGAAATTTTAATATTCTTGGTTGGTGCAATGACAATTGTTGAGATTATAGATCATTTTGAAGGATTTGTTACCATCAAAACATTTGTAAGAACAAATAAAAAAAGAACATTATTGTGGATAGTTTGTATTTTAGGATTTATTTTATCAGCAATTATTGATAACCTTACCGCAACAATTGTTTTAATAACAATACTTAGAAAATTAATACCGGATAACAAAGATAGAATGTGGTATGCAGGTTTGATTGTAATAGCTGCTAACGCTGGTGGTGCATGGTCTCCAATTGGTGATGTTACAACCACTATGCTGTGGATGGGCAAAAAAGTAACGGCTGAAAAATTAATTGAATATCTAGTTATTCCTTCATTAATATGCGTGGTAATACCGACAATTATTGCAAGTTTTCTACCTGCTTTTAAAGGCAAATTTTCTCCTAAAGAAGATAATACAACAATTGATAAAAACGGTCCATTAATGCTGTATTTAGGATTAAGTTTAATCGTTTTTGTTCCTGTTTTCAAAACAATAACTCATCTTCCTCCTTACGTTGGAATGATGCTCTCTTTATCAATTGTAGCTTTGGTAGCTGAGATATTAAGTAACAGAAAATTCAGATTTGCTACAGTTGAAGAAGACATGGAAGCAACAGTAACACATAAAAGTCCAACATTTACAGCATTGGGAAAAATTGAAATGCCATCTGTGTTATTTTTTCTAGGTATATTAATGACTGTTGCCGCATTAGAATCCTTAGGTCTGATTTTTACATTTGGGAATACCGTAAATTCCATTATGGATACTAATGTATTTATTTTATTGATTGGTGCAGGTTCTGCTGTTATTGATAATGTTCCAATTGTAGCAGCGAGTATGGGTATGTTTGATGCTCCAGTGGATAGCCATATTTGGCACTTTATAGCTTATGCTGCCGGAACAGGAGGTAGTATGTTAATAATCGGTTCTGCAGCAGGAGTTGTTGCGATGGGAATGGAAAAAATATCTTTTTTCTGGTATCTTAGAAAAATTGCATGGCTTGCTATTATAGGGTATGTTGCCGGCTTTGGATTTATGATGTTATTCCATGATGAAGAAAATGAAGAATCTGAATCTACTGCTATTATTAAGGAAACATCATTCGATGATGATTGCAAAACAGTAAATACCAAAAATATTATATGGGAAGTGACAAATAACGTGAATAAGAATTTTGATGTTTAATCGACATTAATTTAAGAAGAAACCTAAATCTTCTCTACTGAAAAAGGAACCGCTAAAAATGTTCCTTTTTTTCGTTATTCACAATCACATTTTTTTTGATTAGCTAATTCTAATTTCTTCAATATGGCATCATCATCACAATTTTCCACAAAAACAATAAATATTTTTCCATTTTTCGTTTTAGATTTAATGTAGTATTCCGGACAGGGTTTTCTTTTGGTTGCACTTTTACTAAAATCAATAGCTGCATTCTTCCAAAATATAGAGTCCATAAAATCTAATGAAATATTATTACATTCTAACTGACATTTAATTTTATCACTTATTGAAATATCTTTTTCCACTAAAGATTCTAAAACCCTTCCTTCCGGCATCCAGGCAGGCCTGTTTCTGTCTTTTATCAATGTTACCCATACAACAATACATCCTAAACCAAATCCAAATAAATAATATATCAGCCTTTTTCCAAACCCCTTCATGTTATCCATAAATTTTACATTGCCATAAGAAGCAGGTTTATATCTTTGTATGGCAAGCTAAATGTTTCAGCCAAATATTTATTGGTTAAAACTCCTTTATAAATATAAACTCCATTTTGGATGCCCTGATAAGATTTTATCATTGTCTCCAAACCACCAAATTCACCGGTATCAACAATTGTTGGCATAATTACATTGCTCAATGCAAAAGAAGCCGTTCTGGCAACTCTTGATGCAATATTTGGCACACAATAATGTATAACCCCATATTTTGAAAAAATAGGTGCATCATGATTTGTTACTTCAGAGGTTTCAATACAGCCTCCTTTATCAATACTTACATCAACAATAACAGAGAAATCTTTCATATTACTAACCATTTCTTCTGTTACAACAATTGGTGTACGACCAATAGGTGAACTTAAAGCACCAATAACAGCATCTGCAGTTAATAAAGCTTTCGACAGAACTTTGGGTTGAATTACTGAAGTAGCAACCCTTTGACCAAGTATAGTTTGAATTCTCCTTAATTTGTGGATGTTATTATCAAAAACCTTAACAACAGCTCCTAATCCCAAAGCAGATTTAGCAGCAAATTCTCCAACTGTTCCGGCTCCGATAATCACAACTTCAGTAGGTGATACTCCTGAAATACCTCCAAACAATTGCCCTTGGCCTTTGTGGATATTACTCAGGTATTCTGCAGCTATCAATATCGATGCATTCCCAGCTATTTCACTCATAGCACTTACAATAGGCAAAATTCCCTGTGGGTCTTTGATGTAATCAAATGCAATTGCCGTAACTTTTTTATTGATTAACTTTTTTAAAAAATCTTTTGGCTGCAATGGTAATTGTAAGGCAGATATCAATAACTGCCCATGTTGCATCATATCAATTTCTGCTAAAGATGGAGGGGCAACTTTTAAGATCATATTTGCCTTGTATATCTCTTCAGTAGCAAATACTATCTGAGCCCCGGCTTCAGAAAAATCTTTATCACTAAAACTTGATCCTTCACCTGCTCCAGTTTCAATGATTACTTCGTGTCCGTTATTTACTAAAACAGTCACAGCATCAGGCACTAAAGGGATTCTTTTTTCCTGTAAGGATGTTTCTTTGGGTACTCCTATTTGAAGTTTACTTTTTTTTCTGGCCACTTCAAGCATTTCTTCTTGAGGCATAAATCCTTGTGCCAAAGATTTCAATAAGTCATCAGATGTAGGCATGTATATAGAGGTTTAATACAAAGTTAAAAAATACTGCTAATTAGGCA
>CAYRAD010000149.1:0-6546 GCA_964422135.1 uncultured Vicingus sp. | reverse complement strand
AAATCAATTTCCATTGCCCATATTGGCATAACCCACCAAACGGTCGTAGTTGTCGTTCAACTCTCTGTGGTACACCAAAATGGTGTAATTGTTTTTGGTTTCGTAATGTGAGCCTTCTACAACCGAAATATCTCCGGTGTTTTTAGAGCCATCTTTTACAAAACAATACACATAATTGTAATAACCTTGCTTTAACAGAACTTCTTTGGTATAACGCTGGTTTAAGGTATCGTAATCCAGTTTTAGTTCTTCTCTAAATTTCCAGTCGCTGAATTTCCCAAAAAGATAAAGGTTGCCATTCCTTAATGGAGGAGAATAAGGTAATGAAAAATGAACCTTTACATAATCGGCATCAACTTCGCTATCGGAGCCTTCGTTTTTTTTAATTAAAAAATTTCCGTTTAAATCTGGCTGGGAGTAGTATTGTTTAAAAGATCTCTGCTCATCGTTTAAAATATATACATGCTCCAGCTTGTCTTGTGGCTCATATTGAATTTTATCTATTCGGATGGTTTGGTATTTAATACTTTTAATATCAAACTCACGAAATTCATTATTGGCATCAAAAACATTTTCGCTGTTATCGAAATTATAATCCAGCTCCGTATCTTTAATGTATTTAGGTTTTAAACCTGTAATGGCATTATCCCATCGGTAATTTTGCATCAAAACCACGTTTAATCTTTTAAACGGATCAGTTACATCGTAGCCATCATGATTAATTTTAAAATCTACCTCTTGCCTAAAGTAACTTTCGTTAACATCTGTGGCTCTATGAATGTTCATGCTTACCGTTACTCTGTTCTCATACACCAAAAATCTTCTGGTGATGATAGGGTGCTCGGGGTCATTTACTTTATACACTTTAATAATGTAATTTCCCGATTTATTAATTTTCATATTTTCATTAGGTAAAGTGATGTTGTAATGTGTATAAGCTAAATCCGTATTGGTAGAATACTTATAATTAAAAATCTCATCCTCAGTAAAACCATCAATGTATTCATTAGCTTGCAGGTCAGATTTTTGCCAATTGGCGTTGCAATGAATCAAGGTGTAAAAATAGGAACGGTTATCCCTCCTCAGGTCATCAAAACTTAATTTTAAAATTTCTCCACCTTCCAAACTAATGATGGGATAACTTAACTCAGATTTGGTGTTATAAAGGAGTACTGTTTTTATACTATCATCATAAATAAAATCGTCATAACGCATAAAATTATTAACAGCATAATCGTCATCAAAAACAAAACGAAAATCATTTTTTGTAAATGAACAGAAAGCAATAAAAATAAGACTTGCGGCTATAAATAAGGGTAGAAATGATTTTCTCATATTTATTTGATTAAAGGACAAAATTACGATATTGAACTAAGCTATTTTATAACTCGTCTATTTTATTCAAAAAATGATTTAATACATTTGGAAACATCATTCAATTTTCTACATTTGTTTCCGAATTCACGAAAAAAATAAATATGTCAAGAGACGTAAAAATCCGTAAAGGCGTAAACATCAAATTAAAAGGTGTAGCTGAAAAGATTTATGCTAATCCTGTTTTAACTTCCGACATTGTTTTAAAACCTTCAGATTTTCCTACTTTAATTCCTAAACTAGCTATAAAAGTTGGTGAAAAGGTTAAAGCTGGAACTCCAATTTTTTATAATAAAGAAAATAATAAGGTTTTATTTACTTCTCCTGTTAGTGGAGAAGTTGTAGATATTACAAGGGGGGATAAAAGAAAGCTTTTAGAGGTAAAGGTAAAAGCTGATGCTGAAAACCAGTATTTAGATTTTAAGAAAGGAGATCCTTCTACCATGTCTAAAGAAGAAATACTGGAAAATATGTTAACGAGTGGTGTTTGGCCTTTTATACGTCAGCGTCCTTTTGATATTATTGCAAACCCAAACGATACTCCAAAAGCAATACACGTAACAGCTTTAGATACAGCTCCTTTAGCACCGGATTATGGATTTATTACTCATGGGCAAGGAGATATTTTACAAGCAGGGTTAGATGCCTTAACTAAATTAACTTCTGGTAAAGTCCATTTAAACATTACAGGTAATGCTAATGCTGATGAAGCATTTACTTCAGCAAAAAATGTTCAAATAAATAAAATAGTTGGTCCGCACCCAGCAGGAAATGTTGGTATTCAACTGCATCATATCGACCCAATAAATAAAGGAGAAGTTGTTTGGGTATTAAATACATTAGATGTATTGACTATTGGTAAGTTATTTAAAGAAGGGAAATTTGATGCTACGAGGGCGGTTGCATTGGCCGGTTCTAAAGTAAAAGAACCTAAATATGTAAAAACAGTACTTGGTGCAAACATTAGTGAGATTATTAAAGATAAAGTGGATGAAGGTGGAAGATATATAAGTGGAAATCCATTAACCGGAACTCAGATTGAAGCTGATGGCCATTTAGGATTTTATGATTACCAGTTATCAGTAATAACAGAAGGTGGTAAAGATCGCTTTTTTGGTTGGATGCCTTACTTAGGATTTAACGGATTTAGTTTATCACGAACGTCTTTTTCATTTTTATCACCAAATAAAGTTAGGGATTTGGATACCAATAAAAATGGTGAAGAAAGAGCCTTTGTAATGACAGGAGAATATGAAAAGGTATTTCCAATGGATATTTATCCTGTTTATTTGGTAAAATCAATGCTTATAAAGGATATTGATTTAATGGAAAATTTAGGGGTTTATGAAGTGGCACCTGAAGATTTTGCATTATGCGAGTATGCGTGTACTTCAAAAATTGAAACGCAAAAAATAGTAAGAGAAGCATTAGATTTAGTAAGAAAAGAAACAAGTTAAAATATAAATTTGATATTGGAGATTAGAAATTTAAAGAATCTCTAATTTCTAATTTTTTAATCTTTAATGATTATATATAGAATGGAAGCATTAAAAAAATTCATGCAAAAGGTAAAGCCTAAGGAGGATGGGAAATTTCCACTTGCTTATGCTATTTGGGATGGAACTTATACCTTTTTATTTGTGCCCGGTCATACCAACAAAAATGGCGTTCACATAAGAGATAGTGTAGATTTAAAAAGAACCATGATTGTGGTTGTTATCGCATTAATTCCAGCGTTATTATTCGGTATGTATAATGTTGGTTACCAACATTATCTTTCAATTGGAGAATGTTCAGTTACAGATCATGTTTTTACCATGTTTTGGGATAAATTTATTTTTGGAGCACTACAAGTGTTGCCAATTGTAATTGTATCTTATGCAGTTGGATTGGGGGTAGAGTTTGTTTTTGCTGCAATTAATAAACACCCGATACAAGAAGGATTTTTAGTATCAGGAATGTTAATCCCTTTGATTGTTCCTGCCGATATTCCTTTATGGATGTTAGCTGTGGCAGTTATTTTTGCGGTAGTAATAGGCAAAGAAATATTTGGAGGTACAGGAATGAATGTATTAAATGTTGCTTTAGTAACTAGGGCATTTTTATTCTTTGCATTCCCGACAAAAATGTCAGGTAATCAAGTTTGGGTTAGCTTAGGAGGAGATAAAGCAATTGATGGATTTTCAGGAGCAACTCCATTAGGTGATGCAGCACAAGGGGTTATGGATAAAGTACCTAGTTTAATGGATTCTATAATTGGATTTATTCCAGGTTCTATAGGAGAAACATCTGCTATTGCTATTGGCTTAGGAGCATTACTTTTAATAATAACAGGTATAGGAAGTTTTAGAATAATGCTTTCCATGTTTGTTGGTGGTTTTTTAACAGCTTTAGCTTTTAATGCAATAGGAGATGCAGGATCATATATGGCAATGGCTCCACTTCATCAATTAATGTTAGGTGGATTTATGTTTGGAATGGTGTTTATGGCTACAGACCCAGTTACAGCAGCTCAAACAGCAACGGGTAAGATAATATATGGTTTATTTATTGGAATGATGGCATTATTAATTAGGGTAGCAAACCCTGCATATCCAGAAGGAGTAATGCTTGCAATTTTATTAGGAAATGTATGTGCGCCATTAATTGATCACATGGTAGTTTCTGCCAATATTAAGAAAAGATTAAAAAGACTAAAAACAGCGTAATTATGGCTATTAATAGAGAAAGTAATGTTTATACGATAATATTTGCTACAGTGATGGTAATAATCGTTGGTGGGTTATTAGCTTTTATTTCGATGAGCTTAAAACCTATCCAGCAAGCAAATATTGATAATGAAAAAATGCAAAATATATTGCAATCAATAGGTATTGATGAAACTGATGGAGTAACAAGAGAAGAGGCAGGTAAGGTTTTTAATAATTATATAACCAGAAGGTTAACTATTAATTATAAAGGTGAAATTTTGAGTGATAAATCAAAGGATGATGAGATTGATAAAAAAGATAAGTTAGATGCGTTTAATATTGATTTAAGAAAAGAGTATTCAAAATTTGTTAAACCTATTATGAATAAAACAAAAGGAGATAATGCATTGTTAGCTGCAGAGTTGGAAAAATCTGAGAACATCCATTTTCCTTTATTTGTTTGTGAACACAATGGAGAAAAATTCTACATTGTTTCTACCAGTGGTAAAGGGTTATGGGATGATATCTGGGGTTATTTGTGTATTCAAAAAGATGGAGAAACTGTACATGGTTCAGTATTCGATCATAAAGGAGAAACACCAGGATTGGGATCAAAAATTACAGAAAAATGGTTTCAAAATAGCTTTAAAGCTAAAACCATTGCAGATGAAAGTGGCTTTACATCCATAACTGTTGAGAAGCCAGGAGGAGAATTAGATAGTCATAAAATTGATGGTATTAGTGGAGCAACTTTTACGGGAAAAGGAGTAAACGAAATGTTAAACAGAAATTTAATTGTTTATTATAATTTCTTTAAAAACCATCCTAACTTTTAAAGAATAAAAAAATAAATTATGAGTGAAACAGCAGCTAGGGAACCGTTATTTTCTAAGAAAAATAGAAAATTAATTACAGACCCTTTAAATAAAATAAATCCTGTAACTGTTCAGGTTTTAGGAATTTGTTCTGCATTAGCAGTAACTGTTCAAATGGACAATGCACTGATAATGGCTATAGCTGTTACAGCGGTTACCACTTTGGGTAATGTTGTAATTTCAGCTATGAGAAATATAATACCTAATAGAATTAGAATTATTGTTGAATTGGTTGTCGTTGCCTTTTTAGTGATTTGTGTTGATCAAATTTTAAAAGCTTATGTATATGATGTTTCTAAAAACTTATCCGTATTTGTTGGTTTAATTATTACCAACTGTATTATTATGGGAAGGTTAGAAGCTTTTGCTTTAGGCAATAAACCTTGGGCATCTGCTTTAGATGGGATAGGAAATGGATTTGGATATGGGTTAGTGTTAATTGTTGTTGCTTTTTTTAAGGAAGTTCTTGGGTCAGGAGCATTAACAATTCCTGGATTAGGGAAATTACATATCATACCTCAAGCATTATATGATATGGGGTATATGAATAATGGGTTATTCTTATTGCCACCTTCATCATTAATTATTGTTGCTATTTACATATGGGTTCAAAAATCAAGAAACCCTGATTTAATTGGAGAATAAAATTTTTTTAAAAAGGATTGAAAATGGAATTATTTAATTTATTTATCAAAAGTGCCTTTATAGAGAACATGATTTTCACCTTCTTTTTAGGAATGTGTTCTTATTTGGCTGTTTCTAAAACGGTAAAAACAGCAGTTGGCTTAGGTGCTGCAGTAATTTTTGTATTGGTAGTAACTGTACCAGTAAATTTTTTATTAGAAACTTATGTGTTGAAAGAAGGGGCATTATCATGGATGGGAACAGAGTATGCTGATTTAGATTTAAGCTTTTTAAGCTTTATTATGTTTATTGCTGTAATTGCTTCTATTGTTCAATTGGTAGAAATGTTAGTTGAGAAATTTTCTCCAGCACTATATGGCGCTTTAGGTATATTTTTACCCTTAATTGCAGTTAACTGTGCAATTTTAGGAGCTTCTTTATTTATGCAACAAAAACAATTTAGTAATGTAGGAGAAGCTACTGTTTATGGATTGGGTTCTGGATTCGGATGGTTTATGGCCATTGTATTGATTGCAGCAATAAGAGAAAAAATTAAATATTCCCATATTCCAGCACCTTTAAAAGGAGTAGGAATTGCTTTTGTTTTAACAGGTTTAATGGGATTGGCCTTTTTAGGATTTTTAGGATTTTAATAATATTAATATAGATTGATATAACATGAGTTTATTTAGCGTATTAACCATAACAATTATTGTCTTTTTTGTAGTTGTTATCATATTGGTAAGTGTATTGCTTTTCGCAAAAGCGAAATTAATGCCCTCTGGTAAAATAAAAATAACCATTAATGGTGAAAAAGAATTAGAAGTTGATGGTGGAGGAAGCTTATTATCCACCTTGGGTAATAAAGGTATATTTTTACCTTCAGCATGTGGTGGTGGAGGTACATGCCTACAATGTAAATGTCAAGTTCATAGTGGAGGTGGATCCATTTTACCTACAGAAGCACCTAACTTTTCTCGAAA
>CAYRAD010000148.1:0-6554 GCA_964422135.1 uncultured Vicingus sp. | reverse complement strand
TAGCGTTGTATGTAGTCTTTTTTTATCATTATTTTTCCAATAATTCATCTATCACAACATCAATCATCAATCATCCTCTTTAATTTATGTATTTTTTTAGTGCCTTTATACATTTCGTATTTCATAAAACGACATTCTAAACTTCCATTAAAGAGCTTTATTTTTCGTGATGGACGCAAACCTACTTTTTTAAGTGCGCCCATATTAGAGCTAATTAACCAGGCATTCCAACCATCATACCTCATTTTTAGATTATCGCCAAAAGCTTTGTACAATTCTTCAACATTATCGCCAATGCGTTCGCCATAAGGAGGATTGGAAATGATTATTCCTTTTAGTTGAGGAGCGTCAAAATCAACAAAATCTTTTTTATGCAATTCAATTTTACTCGTTAGCCCTGCAGCAGCAATGTTGGCTCTGCTCATTCCCATAACTCTTCCGTCAATATCAATACCAATAATTTTAAATTTAAAATCTATTTCTTCAT
The DNA here is from genome assembly GCA_964422135.1 of uncultured Vicingus sp. Taxonomy (GTDB): domain Bacteria; phylum Bacteroidota; class Bacteroidia; order Flavobacteriales_E; family Vicingaceae. Next base: position 6,067 of record CAYRAD010000148.1, on the reverse strand, counting down.
CTAAAGCTTCATCTACAACCTGGTCAAAAAGAGCTTCATTATAATTTTTCCAATTCATAAAGCCAAACACAGCTCTGTTAATGTTTGGAGGAATGTTATTGGCAATCATTGCTGCTTCAATCACTATTGTTCCAGAGCCACACATCAAATCAATGAAGTTGGATTGTTTATCCCAGCCACTCAATAAAATTAAACCAGCAGCCAGATCCTCTTTCAGTGGTGCCTGACTCATGCTTTCTCGGTATCCCCTTTTGAATAGAGGGTCTCCAGAACTATCTAAACTAACGGTACATCTGTTGTTAGCATTGATATGCAAATTTATTCTGATATCCGGATTATCGGTATCTACATTTGGGCGTTTATTAAATTTATCTCTAAAACGGTCGGCAATGGCATCTTTTGCTTTTAATGCAGCATATTTAGTATGGTTGTATAAAGGTGAAAAAACTGTTGAATCTATGGCAAATGTTTGGGTTACATCAAAAATTGATTCCCAATCAATAGCTTTAACTTTTTGATACAATTCGTCATTACTTTTAATGGTAAATTCTTTAAAAGGCACAATTAATCGACTAGCTGTTCTTACCCACAGATTAGCTTTGTATAACATTTCCTTGTTGCCATAAAAAGTAACAGCTCTGTTGCCTTTTTCATATTGCGTAACCCCAAGAGTTTTCAATTCCTCAATCAGCACATCTTCTAGTCCAAAAGAAGTTTTGGCAATTATTTTAAACGATTCTTTATTATTAACCATTGTACAAAGATAAATATTAGTTGACAGTTGTTAGTTTATAGTTGATAGTAAAAAGATTTATTAATTAGTTTTGTTAAAAAATAAGAGCTGTGCAAAAACAATTTGAAATTTTAAAGATTACAAGGAATAACCTACTTGATGCAATAGAAAGCTTAAGTATAGAGGAATTAAATACAATACCAAAAGGATTTAAAAACAATATTGTTTGGAATGTGGCTCATATTATTGTTACGCAACAATTGCTTTGCTATAAATTGTCTGGATTAGAAATGTTGCTTGATGATAGTTTTGTAGATTTTTTTAAAAAAGGAACAGCAATTAGCCATGAAGTAGAGCAAGAAGAAGTGGAGCTAATTAAAGCTGAACTTAATAGTTTAGCTAATAAGTTAGCAGAAGATTATAATTCGGGTTTATTTAAACAATATAAAACTTATCCAACCAGTTACAATGTAACATTGAACAGCATTGAAGATGCTATTCAATAATATTCATGAAGCATTACATTTTGGTTACATCATGGCAATGAAGAAAGCCGTTTGATATTTGTCGGGATGAGGGGATAAACTCCGTTGATCCATTTTTGAGTGGAACTAAACTAAATTGTTAAAATTCGTTTCACTTATTTTAGCTTGTAGTTCAATTCATAATTCGCACAAACAAGTTTTACTCATTATTTCTTTGAACTCAACAATTGCTACTGCAATTCAAAATTTTGTTTGTCGGGATGAGAGGATTCGAACCTCCGATCTCTGGTCCCCCAGACCAGCACATTAACCTGACTATGCTACATCCCGAAAAAGTTATTTTTAACCAATAATAATCTTAATTTTAGCCACAAATTTAGAAAATTCAATACTTTTGAAAAACATTCTAGTTATACTTTTTATCTCCCTTTTTGTTTTTCAGGCTTCAGCTCAAAAAAAATATACCATTAGTGGTTATGTAAAAGAAAAATCCAACGGAGAAAACTCTATTGGAGCATCTGTTTACATTAAAGAACTACTAAAAGGAAATACCACCAATACTTACGGATATTATTCCATAACTATTCCAGAAGGCGAATATACACTTGTTGTTTCTTACATTGGTTATAAAGATATAGAACAAAAAATTTCACTTCATAAGGATATCCGGTTAAATTTTGAGATTGAAGAAAATGTAATTACAACTGAAGAATTCCAGGTGGTTGGTGAACGGGAAGACCAAAATACTAACGATGCAAAAATGAGTACCGTAGAACTGGAAGTGGATAAAATAAAGTCACTACCTGCTATTTTTGGTGAAATAGATGTGCTTAAAACTATACAGTTGTTGCCTGGTGTTCAGTCTGCCGGAGAGGGAAACTCAGGGTTTTATGTTAGAGGAGGAGGACCTGACCAGAATTTAATATTACTGGATGGAGCAACAATTTATAACGCTTCTCATTTATTTGGATTTTTCTCGGTTTTTAATTCGGACGCCATCAAAGATGTAAAATTGATAAAGGGCGGAATGCCTGCTGAATATGGTGGAAGACTTTCGTCTGTGTTAGATATTTCGATGAAAGACGGAAATTTTAAAAAATATGAAGTTGAGGGAGGTTTAGGTATAATTTCCTCAAGACTAACAGTTCAAGGACCGATTAAAAAAGATACAGCATCTTTTATCCTTTCGTTTCGGAGATTTTACATGTTTGATGTTGCACAACCTTTTATTAGTGATTCATCGAGCTTAAAAGGGAGTAATTATTATTTCTACGACCTTAATACTAAATTTAATTGGATAGTTTCAGAAAAAGATCGTTTGTTCTTGAGTGGTTATTTTGGTAACGATGTGGCTGTATTTAATATTGCCGAGGATGGATTAACAATGAATACACGCTGGGGAAATGCCATTGGTTCGTTAAGATGGAACCATTTATTTAATGATAAATTATTTTTAAATACATCATTAATTTTTACTAATTATGAGTTTGAAGTAGGATTGGAACAGAATGATTTTGAATTTAAATTGTATTCGGGTATTACAGATTGGAATGGAAAAATGGATTTTAATTACATGCCTTCCATCCTTCATAATGTGAAATTTGGAGCAAACTATATTCACCACAAGTTTGTACCGAGCAATGCAACAGCAAAATCGGGTGAAGTAGATTTTAATACCGGAGATATTATTACCAATTATGCCAATGATTTTGCCCTTTATTTATCAGATGAATGGGATGTTAATGAGAAATTAAAATTACATGGAGGCTTGCGATATTCCATGTTTCAACATGTTGGACCATTTAAACGCTACAACAATAATGAATTTGGTAATCCTATAGATACTATTGAATATGGTAAAAATGAAACAGTTAAATTTTATCAAGGCTTGGAACCACGTATTACGGTTAGGTACTCTATAAATAATAAATCATCCATAAAAGCATCATTTGCACAAAATTATCAATACATACATTTGGCATCCATAGCTTCGGTATCGTTACCAACAGATGTGTGGGTGCCAAGTTCTGATAAGGTCGCACCTCAATTCTCCACACAATATGCCACAGGTTATTTCAGAAATTTTAGCGACAATAAATTCGAAAGCTCAATTGAAGTTTATTATAAAACAATGAAAAACCAAATTGAATACAAAGATGGAGCTGTACCTGAAGATAATGCCGGAAACAATGTCGATAATGCTTTTACATTTGGTAAAGGTTGGTCGTACGGAACAGAATTGTTTTTTAAGAAAAAATATGGAAAATTTAATGGCTGGATTGGTTATACGCTTTCCTGGACAAAAAGAAATTTTGAAGAATTAAATAACGGTAAAGATTTTCCAACCCGTTACGACAGGAGACATGATGCCTCTTTGGTATTTACTTATGATATTTCGAAACGATTAATACTAGGCACAACATGGGTTTATGCCACAGGGAATGCTTTAACGCTGCCTGTTTCAAGATATACCATTCAGGGTTATGTAGTAAACGAATATGGAGATAGGAATTGGTACAGAATGGATGCTTATCATCGTTTGGATGTGTCCTTAACATTAAAAGGAAAAGAATCGAAAAAATTTAAATCAGATTGGGTTTTCTCAATTTATAATGTTTACAATAGAAAAAACCCATGGTTTATCTACTTTAAAAATGAAGGCAATATCTATAGTGGTACTTTAGAGGTACAAGCTAAACAGGTAGCATTATTTGGAATACTTCCATCCGTCTCTTGGAACTTTAAATTTTAAATGAATGATGGATTGATATATGGTGGTTGCATGGGTATTGGAGTATTAATTATGATGATAATAGATAAAAATTTAAGTGTATATGGAATTTTTGCTGGAATTGTTCTTGCAACTTTTATAGTAAACTCAAAAAAGGAAAAAAATGAAAACAAGTAATTCGTTGCTAACCTTAATGGTTTTTATGATTTTTATTTCATGCGAAAAGGATATAGATATTCCTTTGCCGGATAATGAACAAAAACTTGTTGTTGAAGGAAGTATCGAACAGGGGTTACCACCTTTCGTAATTTTAACCAAATCTACCGGATATTTTGAGCCAACCGACATAAGTTCTTTACAAAATTTATTTGTACATGATGCAACAATAATAGTATCTAATGGAACTGTTAGTGTTCCGTTAACGGAGATTTGTACCAGTCAGTTACCAGATTCTGTTTTACCTACGGTTGCACAATTAATAGGTGTATCATTGTATAATTTAAAAACTTTTGGGTTTTGTTTGTATTCTACATTAGATCCCTCATTTTATGGAGAAATTGGGAAAACATATTCCCTGAATATTCAAGCTGAAGGAAAAACATTAACTTCTACAACATCAATACCGCAGTTGGTATATGCCGATAAGTTTTACTATAAGGATCAACCCGGATATACAGATTTAGGTTATTTATGGTTTCAATTAAACGACCCTCCTACATTAGGTAATGCCTACAGAATATATACTCAAAGAAAAAATAAAGATGACCGATTTATTCCGGCAAACGGTTCTGTGTTTGAAGATCATTTTTTTAATGGATTAAATTTTGAAGCTTTTATTTGGAGAGGAATTGAACAGGGATCCATAGATCCTAATGATCTTGATGAAACAGCAAAATACTTTCATCAGGGTGATACCATTATGATAAAGTTCTGTTCCATTGACCAATCACATTATGAATTCCTGAGTTCCTTCGAAATAGCATCGTTCAATAGCGGTAATCCCTTTGCAGCACCTGCAACTATTAAAACAAATATAGAAGGTGGTGGTTTGGGTGTGTGGGGTGGATATGCAGTAACTTATGATACTATTGTTGCAGTTGATTAATATCCTTTTAATCCCTTTGTAAAGCCTTCAAATTAACTTAATTTTGCTGTCTAAAAATTAAAACATGTCAGAAGAAATCGAAAAAGTAAAATGCTTAATTATTGGTTCTGGTCCTGCAGGTTATACAGCGGCTATTTATGCAGCTAGAGCCAATATGAATCCAGTTTTATATCAAGGAATGCAACCTGGAGGCCAGTTAACTACAACTAATGAAGTAGAAAATTTTCCTGGAAATCCTGAAGGAATTACCGGACCAGAAATGATGATGGCTCTACAGGCTCAAGCTGAAAGATTTAATACTGATGTAAGAGATGGCTGGGTAACCAAAGTAGATTTTTCTGGCACTGTACATAAAGTTTGGGTAAATGATACAAAAGAAATTCATTGTGATACAGTAATTATATCAACTGGAGCAACTGCAAAATATTTAGGATTAGATTCTGAACAGCATTACTTAAAAGCGGGAGGTGGAGTTTCGGCATGTGCAGTTTGTGATGGATTTTTTTATAAAGGACAGGAAACAGTGATTGTTGGAGCTGGTGATTCTGCGTGTGAAGAAGCCCATTATCTTTCTAATATTTGTAAAAAAGTAACCATGGTGGTTCGAAGAGATGAATTTAGAGCTTCCAGAATAATGAAAGAAAGAGTAGAAAACACGCCTAATATTGAGATAATGTACAACACCAATACTGTTGAGGTTTTAGGTGAAAATGATTTGGTTACCGGAGTAAAAGTGAAGAATAACCAAACAGAAGAAGTAACAACAATTCCTTGTACCGGATTTTTTGTAGCCATAGGTCACCAACCAAATACAGAAATTTTTAAACCCTATATCGATATGGATGAGGTGGGCTACATTAAAAATGTGCCAGGAAGGTCGTTAACAAATGTTGAAGGAGTATTTGTTTGTGGTGATGCAGCAGATAAAACATACCGTCAGGCAATAACAGCAGCAGGAACAGGTTGTATGGCAGCATTGGATGCAGAAAGATATTTAGCAGCTAAGCATTGAT
>CAYRAD010000147.1:4326-6555 GCA_964422135.1 uncultured Vicingus sp. | reverse complement strand
ATGAACAAGGAAAATTTTCCGAAGCCATCTCTTATTTTCAAAAGTTTCTTCGTTCTGACCGTGTGTCCCTTTTTCCATTGTCTTATTTATTTATAAGTATTAATTTATTGTTTGAAAATTGCAGAAATGTTTTATAATTATATTGCCAGATTACAATTCTGGTATTATTTGTAATAGTTTCATTTTGTTCATATGGTGTACCCCAAGAATCTCTGCACATATCAATGGTCATTCCGATAACAACTTTATGGTTATTAATTAAATTCCCATAATATTTCCCATATTTTTTAAGAATATTTTGTTTATGTTCTTCTTTGTCTTTTTTCTTTTTTAAGAATATTTTTTTTTGCTCTTCTGCTTGGCTTTTTTCTTCAATTAAAGCTAACTCAAGTGATTTAAAATCATTTATATTTAATCCAAAGTCAACAAATAAAGAAGAGTAGATTGGTTTTATTTCCCCTGATGGGAGAGTGTAGTTATAGTCTAAGTACTTGTTTTCCACATAATTTATAGCAACCTCATTTCCATTAGAATTACTAAATATTAAAACTGGAATATAATATGGATAACTTACATAACGTCCTTTTGCATCAAGCAAAGTAACATCAACACATTTCCATTTGTCATTCTTTTTTAATAGTATTTCTGCTCCTGTATTAATATCGATTGCTTCTTTTTCTTCTCCAGCACTAATACCTTTGTTAGTAAAGATGTATTCCTGTCCAATAAATTGAGTTTTACTTTTCTCAAAAAAAGCATTTAAAATAAAAGGTTGCCTATCATCACTCCTTTTAGTTGGGTAATCATAGTGATAATAGATAGTATCAATATTGTTATAAAGAATTTCCAATACTAAATCTCCTCTAATTCTCTCAATATTATTTATTATCAAAGGCTTATTTATTATAGAATCTGTATATAGTCTAATTCTTTTTGAATTAAAATAAGTTGAAGAACCTGATTTCTCTTTAGTTGAATAAAAATCTAGATATTGGGGATTGTTACATTTTCTGGAACAGGGAATAATAGATATTTCTTGTCCAATATATTTTTTCAATTCTTCATTAACAAGAGTAGTGATGAAATATGAACTATCGTAAATAATTGGTTTTACAACTTCTTCTGTTTTAAGTTGTCTAGTTGTGATTTGTGCAGATAGGCTAAAGGAGAATAGGTTAAGTAGAATAATTAATCGAATTGCTTTCATATTTTATAGTTTGCTTTTGAATTATACCCAACATGCGAATAAAGAACACTCGTGTTCTTTATTCGCATTATAAGATTAATTTGCCACTTCACTCAAAAACTTAATGCGTAATAAACGCATTTCCTCCTCAGAAAAAGAATTTTCAAACTCATCTAAGGCTTCATCTATATCGTCACTTTCGGCTTCCATAAAGTATTCAAAAACCTCTTCCTGATCGGCTTCATCAATTTCTTCATCTAAATAATAATCGATATCTACTTTTGTTCCTGAAAGCACAATGTGTTCCATTTCTATCAGAATATCATCAACACTTTTCCCTTTTGATTTGGCAATATCTTCAATAGGTATTTTCCTGTCAATACTTTGAATAACATATACTTTTAAACCCGATTTATTAACAACCGATTTCACCACCATATCTAAAGGACGTTCAATGTCATTTTCCTCCACATACCGTTCTATAATTTCAATAAATTCTTCCCCAAATTTTTCAGCTTTTCCCTGTCCAACACCTGAAATATTGGTTAGTTCCTCCATAGTAATCGGATAACGGGTTGCCATATCTTCCAATGACGGGTCTTGAAATATTACATAAGGAGGCAATCCTTTTTCTTTGGCAATGGATTTTCTGAGGTCCTTTAATATATTGTATAAGGTTTCATCAGCAGCACCTCCTCCTTTTTGAGGAACAACAACAGCTTCACCATCGTCAACATCACTATAATCGAGTGCTTTTACCAATTGGATGGAAGTTGGGTTATTGATGAAATCCTTTCCTTTTTTACTCACTTTGAGCACTCCGTAATTCTCAATTTCCTTAATAATTAAACCTTCAATTATACATTGACGGATTACTGCATCCCAATATTTTTCGTCTTTATCACCATCTTCGCCTGCTCCGAACAATTCATGAGTATCGTGCCCAAAAGCTTTAATATCAGAACTTGCTATTCCCGGTACAAAGTGAGAAATGTATTTGGCTTTAAACACTTCATTTAAACCTAAAATACATTTTAGCAGCA
>CAYRAD010000147.1:0-4226 GCA_964422135.1 uncultured Vicingus sp. | reverse complement strand
GAAATGTATTTGGCTTTAAACACTTCATTTAAACCTAAAATACATTTTAGCAGCACTTTAACATCATCTTTTCCTTCAAATTTTTCTTTCGGATGTGCACAGTTATCACACATTCCTTCATCCGAACATTCCTGTTCCATATATTCTTCACCAAAATAATGCAACAATTGTTTTCTCCGGCAAACTGCTGTTTCGCAGTATGAAACCATTTCGAAAATTAATTGTAAGCCTATTTCCAATTCAGCAACAGGCTTTCCATGCAGAAATTTTTCGAGTTTCTCTATGTCTTTATAACTGTAAAAAGCAAGACAAATTCCTTCACCACCATCTCTACCGGCTCTACCTGTTTCCTGATAGTAACTTTCCAAACTTTTAGGAATGTCGTGATGAACCACGTATCGCACATCCGGTTTATCTATTCCCATTCCAAAAGCAATGGTTGCCACAATAACATCAGCATCTTCCATCAAAAATGCATCTTGATTTCGAACTCGAGTAGCAGAATCTAATCCAGCATGATAAGGCAAGGCATTTATTCCATTCACCTGAAGTAATTCGGCAATTTCCTCTACTTTCTTTCTGCTCAGGCAATAAACAATTCCCGATTTTCCGGGATGTTGTTTAATAAATCTTATAATTTCCTTTTTAACATCCTTTTTCGGACGAATTTCATAGTAAAGGTTATGACGATTAAATGAAGCCTTAAAAACTTTAGCATCGGTCATTCCTAAATTCTTTTGAATATCTTCCTGAACTTTTGGTGTTGCTGTAGCTGTTAAGGCGATAATTGGCACCCTGTCAATAGCTTCGATAATTGTTCGTAATCTTCTGTATTCAGGTCTGAAATCGTGCCCCCATTCCGAAATACAGTGTGCTTCATCTATGGCAAAGAATGAAATTTTAATACTTTTTAAGAATTCTACATTTTCATCTTTTGTTAAGGATTCTGGAGCAACATATAATAATTTTGTGACTCCACTCGTAACATCTGCTTTTACCTGCCTTGCTTCAGTTTTAGTTAATGATGAATTGTAAAAATGTGCAATTCCTTGTTCTGAGGATACTCCACGAATGGCATCCACCTGATTTTTCATTAAAGCAATTAATGGAGAAACAATAACTGCTGTTCCTTCACAAATAAGAGAAGGTAACTGATAACACAGCGATTTTCCTCCTCCTGTGGGCATAATAACAAAAGTATCATTCCCTTCTAAAAGATTGGCAATGACTTCTTCCTGCTCCCCCTTAAATGTATTAAATCCAAAATACTTTTTTAAATAATCCGTTAAAGGTTCTTTTAATGTTAACATTAACTCTTGTTTTCTAATATTTAAATTTTTGTATTAGTAAAGAATTAAAAATCTTCCGCTACACTTTTTCTTAATAAAATTTAATCATTCCTTGGTAGGAATTATTTGATTAACTTAATTCACGTTCGTTTCTTTAAAATCATTTACATTTGTATATAAATATACGACAATTAAATTATTTATAATTTATTTTTTGTTAAAAAAATTTAATTTTTGAATTCTTCAGAAGAAATAATAAAAATTGCCCAGCAAACCCTACAGATTGAAACATCATCGATAGCCGGTTTATTAGACAACATAAATGATGATTTTGTAAAAGCTGTACAATTGATTTTAGCATCCAAAGGAAGAGTTGTCATTAGTGGCATTGGAAAAAGTGCCAATATTTGTCAGAAGATTGTGGCCACATTAAATTCAACAGGAACTCCTTCATTATTTATGCATGCAGCGGATGCTATTCATGGAGATTTGGGGAACATATTAAAAGATGATGTGGTGATTTGTATTTCTAAAAGCGGAGATACTCCTGAAATAAAATCTTTGATTCCATTGGTCAAAAATTTTGGTAATCCTATTATTGCCATTACTGGAAATACTGATTCTTATTTAGGAAAACAAGCTGATTTTGTATTAAACACTTTTGTTGAAAAAGAAGCCTGCCCTAATAATTTAGCACCAACAAGCAGCACTACCGCTCAATTGGCTATGGGCGATGCTCTTGCAGTATGTCTATTAGAATGTAGAGGTTTTGATAGTAAAGATTTTGCAAAATTTCATCCGGGAGGAACTTTAGGTAAAAAATTATTTTTAAAAGTTCCCGACATTTATCCCACCAACGAAAAGCCGGAAGTTAATCCAACAACACCAATTCGAAATGTAATTGTAGAAATATCTTCAAAAAGATTAGGTGTTGCTGCTGTTACCGAGAATAATAAATTGGTTGGAATTGTTACTGATGGAGATTTAAGAAGAATGTTGGAGAATTCGGTTGATTTTAATGAACTTACAGCAGCTTCAATTATGACCAAAAACCCAAAAACAATAGGTAATGACGTTTTGGCTGTTAGTGCTTTGGAAGTAATGCAAAACAATAACATTACACAATTAGTTGTTACAGATGCAGATACCTATCTGGGTATTGTTCATCTACACGATTTACTGAAAGAGGGTATCGTTTAATGAGTTTTAATTTATGAATGTTGAATTATAAATGTTTTAAAAATTTATTACTTAACATTTCCTTTACCTCAACACCAATAATCTTTCTGAATCCAGCTTTATAAAGATAAATAGAAGAATTGTAAACGACCATAACGAAGAACCTCCGTAGCTTATAAATGGCAAAGGAATTCCTATCACAGGAGCTAAACCAATGGTCATTCCAATATTTACCATAAAATGAAAAAACAAAATAGAAGCGACAGAATAACCATATATTCTGCTAAAAATGGAACGCTGTCTTTCTGCTAAAAAAATTAATCTAAGGAACAATCCTATGTACAGTGTTACAAGTACAAATGTTCCGACAAAACCCCATTCCTCTCCAACCGTACAAAAAATAAAATCAGTACTTTGTTCAGGAACAAAATCATATTTGGTTTGCGTCCCTTCCAAAAAACCTTTACCTAGAAATCCTCCAGAACCAATTGCAATTAAGGATTGATTTACATTGTAACCTGCACCATGCGGATCGGATTCTATTCCCAGCAAAACATTTATTCTTTTGGATTGATGTGATTCCAACACATTTTCAAAAATATAATCAACACTATAGATTAAACCTGCCGAAATGATAAAGCCAGCAACAACTATCATCCAGATTTTTTTTGCTTTTCTTGTAGCATATGTAATCAGTCCGGCAATCAATCCTAAAATTATAATCAGCAACTTATCTCCTGAAATTTCATAATGCCAAAATTCGAAGGTTTGAATACGCATTATTAATGATAATACAAAAAGAAAAACACCATAAAGACCAACCAACAACACATTGCCAGAAAGACCTTCTCGGTACATCACAAAAACAAAAGCGGCATATACCAAAGTAGAACCTGTATCATTCTGCAACAATATTAATATAGCCGGGAAACCAATAATAAGAACAGCTATTAACTTTGTTTTTATATTTTTCATGTTAATATTTAATGCCGACAGGTATTTTGCGAGTGCCAAAGCTGTTGCAAATTTTGCGAATTCTGATGGCTGTATAGCAAACCCTCCTATTTTAAACCATGACCGAGCACCATTAACTTCGGCACCAAACAAGATAACACCCACTAATAATATCAGGATACCGATGTAGATGGGTAAAGCAAAAGAAGTAAAAAAATGCCCTTCGAAAAGTAATATGATGAACGCCAAAATTAATGCAAAACAAATCCACATTAATTGTTTACCATAAAGCTGAGAAACATCAAAAATACTATGGTGTTCTTCATTATACACTGCTGCATATATATTGGTCCAACCTATAAAAACCAGTAATAAATAAATAATGATAACCATCCAATCCACATTGGTAAATATGTTTCTATATCTTCTCATTATTTAGGTTTCTTCTTTGGAATTACATGTAATAAATTAGCTTCTAAAATTCGTTTTTCCTTTGCAATATTGGCGGTTGAAATACTATCATTTAAATATTTTTCTATCATCAGGCTCGCTATTGGTGCAGCCCAGGTTCCACCAAAACCTGCATTTTCTACATAAACCGCAATTGCAATTTTTGGATTATCTTTGGGTGCAAATGCTATAAATACAGAATGGTCTTCTCCATGAGGATTTTGAGCAGTTCCAGTTTTCCCACAGACTATAATACTATCATTTATTTTTGCTCTTCGTGCTGTACCACCGGGTTCATTTACCACTTTGTACATCCCTTCAATAACATAATCAAAGTATTTTTTTTTAATTCCA
>CAYRAD010000146.1:0-6579 GCA_964422135.1 uncultured Vicingus sp. | reverse complement strand
TTTACCTGTTGCCTTTAGATACTTCTTCCATTATGAAAATTCTGGATGAACATCCTGATATTGATGCTGTGCTTCCTTCGATGGGTGGGCAAACTGCACTTAACCTTGCGATTGAATGTGAGAATTTGGGCATTTGGGAAGAGAATAATGTCCGTACGATTGGAGTGGATATCAAAGCGATAGAAATTACGGAGGACAGGGAGTTGTTCCGTAAGAAAATGGAAGAAATAGGAGTGGTGATGGCACCATCAGAAACGGCTAAATCCTACCTTGAAGGAAAAGAAATTGCTCAAAAAATAGGATTTCCTTTGGTAATAAGACCTTCATTTACTTTAGGAGGAACAGGTGGTTCTGTAGTTTATGATGCAAAAGAATATGAAGATGCTTTGCATCGTGGATTAAAAGCTTCTCCGATTCACGAAGTTATGATCGACAAAGCAGTTGTGGGTTGGAAAGAATATGAATTAGAATTGTTGAGAGATAGTAACGATAATGTAGTTATCATTTGTTCAATTGAGAATTTTGACCCAATGGGAATACACACTGGAGATTCTATTACTGTGGCTCCAGCAATGACTTTGTCTGATACGACTTTTCAAAAAATGAGAGACATGTCTCTTAAAATGATTCGTTCTATTGGAAATTTTGCAGGAGGATGTAATGTTCAGTTTTCTGTTAGTAATGATGCCAACGAAGATATTATTGCTATAGAGATTAATCCGAGGGTTTCACGTTCATCTGCTTTGGCTTCAAAAGCAACAGGTTATCCAATTGCTAAAATTTCATCTAAACTTGCCATTGGATATAATTTAGATGAATTGAAAAATCCGATAACAGGTTCAACTTCGGCATTGTTCGAACCAACTTTAGATTATGTAATTGTTAAAGTACCACGATTCAATTTTGATAAATTCAAGGGTTCGGACAGAAGATTAGGGTTTCAAATGAAATCTGTTGGAGAAACTATGGGAATTGGAAGATGCTTTCAGGAAGCCTTACAGAAAGCTTGTCAATCGCTTGAAATAAACAGAAATGGGTTGGGGGCTGATGGCAGGGAACTCACCAATCAGGATCAGATCATAAAAAGTCTGGAAAATCCAAGTTGGGACAGGCTGTTCCATATTTACGATGCCATTAAACTGGGTATTCCATTTAAAAAGATTCACGAAAAAACAAGGATAGACCACTGGTTTTTGCGTCAGATAGAAGATTTTATTAAACTGGAAAGGAGGATTGAAAAATATACGTTGGAAACCATTCCAAAAGAACTTATGCTTGAGGCTAAGCAAAAGGGTTATGCAGACAGACAAATTGCACACTTGCTAAAATGCTTGGAAAGTGAGGTTTATAAAAAACGTGCAGAAATGAACATCAACAGGGTTTACAAATTGGTTGATACCTGTGCTGCTGAATTTCCGGCTCAAACACCTTATTATTACTCAACTTTTGAGTACGAAAATGAATCCATTGTTTCTGACAAGAAAAGTATAGTTGTATTGGGTTCAGGTCCAAACAGGATAGGGCAGGGGATTGAGTTTGATTACTGTTGTGTTCATGGCGTTTTGGCTGCAAAAGAATGTGGTTATGAAACCATTATGATTAATTGTAATCCTGAAACAGTATCAACAGACTCAGATATTTCTGATAAATTGTACTTCGAGCCTGTTTTTTGGGAACACATTTATGACATTATCAAACATGAAAAACCTGAGGGAGTTATCGTTCAACTTGGTGGACAAACGGCTTTAAAATTAGCTGAAAAGTTAGAGAAATACGGAATTAAAGTACTGGGGACTTCTTTTGAAGCATTGGATATTGCAGAAGATAGAGGTAGATTTTCTACTATGTTGGAAGACTTAAATATCCCTTTTCCTAAATATGGAATGGTAGAAAGTGCTGAACAATCTATGGAAATAGCAAAAGATTTAGGTTTTCCTTTATTGGTAAGGCCTTCTTATGTGTTGGGTGGACAAAAAATGAAAATTGTTATTAATGAGGAGGAATTGGAACACCATGTGGTTGATATTCTTAGAGCAATGCCAGGAAATCAAATATTATTGGATCACTTTTTAGGAGGAGCTATTGAGACAGAAGTAGATGCTATTTGTGATGGAGAAGATACCTATATCATAGGAATTATGCAGCACATCGAGCCTGCCGGTATTCATTCTGGTGATTCTTATGCAGTTTTACCTCCATACAATTTAGGTGATCTTATTATTACTCAAATTGAAGAGATAACCAAAAAAATAGCAGTTGCATTAAAAACTGTTGGATTAATCAACATACAATTTGCGATAAAAGATGATATAGTTTATGTAATCGAAGCCAATCCAAGAGCATCCCGAACAGTTCCATTTATTTCCAAATCATACAGAGAGCCTTATGCGAATTATGCAACAAAAATAATGTTGGGAGAGAAAAAAGTAAAAGATTTTGATTTTAAACCCTACAAAAAAGGATATGCTGTAAAAATTCCAGTATTCTCGTTTGATAAATTCCCGAATGTAGATAAAGAATTAGGACCGGAAATGAAATCTACAGGAGAAGCAATTTATTTTATCGATAGCTTAAAAGATAAATTCTTTAGAGACATTTATACAGAACGTAATTTATTTTTGAGTAGGTAAGATTTTGTAACATTCTGAGCAAAATGACAAGAAGAATCTGAATTGTAGAAAGCTAAATTAGATTCTTTACTTCGGATTCTTTTGAAAATACATTTTCAAGAAAACTTTGTTTAGAATGACAAAAAGTGACAATATGACTTAGAATAAAAATTGGTAAAATTGTTGTAAAATCTGAAAGCAAAGAACAAGTATGCAAATATTAAGAACAATCTTCATTATCCTTATTATTTATTATGGATTTAGATTTCTGTCTAGATATGTATTTCCTTTTTTGCTAAAAAGATGGATGAATAATAAGATGAAAGAATTTCAGAATAAGAACCACCAACAATTTAATGAACAACATAAAGCACAACAATTCGCAAAGGAACACGAAGGAGAAGTGAAAATACAATCAAAGCCACAGAAAAATAAACCTGATACTGATGATATAGGTGATTTTGTGGATTATGAAGATGTAGAGTAGTTGAGAAGTCAGAAGCAGGAAGCTTGAAGGCTGAAAAGAGTAATCAATATTGTGTATTGTTTGAAAACAAATACATAAATCCTACATTTGGTTCTTAAATTATTGGAATGGCAAAGAAAGTAATGATTGTTGTTGGAACACGTCCCAACTTTATAAAAATTACCCAGTTCGAAAAAGAATTTAAAGCTTATTCCGATAGCTATCGGAATGAGTTTGAATATATATTAGTACATACCAACCAGCATTACGATGAAAATATGTCTGACATATTTTTTAACCAACTGAATTTAAAAGAACCTGAATATTTAAATGTTACTCACGGAAGTCCTGCCAATCAAATAGGGCAAGCCATTATTGAGATAGAAAAAGCCATTACCAAACATCAGCCGCATGCCTTAATCGTAGTTGGAGATGTCAATTCGACTTTAGCAGGAGCAATTGCTGGTAATAAAACCAATACCAGATTATATCATCTGGAAAGTGGTTTAAGAAGTTACGATAATGAAATGCCCGAAGAAATTAATCGTTTAATTACAGATACGGTGGCTGACGGGTTTTTTGTGACCGAGCAAAGTGGTTATGATAATTTGATTAAAGCAGGAAAAACTGAAAAACAGATTCATTTTGTTGGTAATACCATGATTGATACCTTGGTTGCATTTGATGATATTATTCAACAAAATAACATATTAGAGGAGTTAGGAGTTGAAGAAAAAAGCTTTGTACTGATGACCATGCATCGACCGAGTAATGTAGATGCGAAAGATCGTTTGGAAATTTTACTAAGTATTATTGATAAGGTGGCAGAAAACAGTTACCTGATTCTACCCATTCATCCACGAACTAAAAATAGCCTGATTAAACATGGTTTGTATGCCCATCTGGAGAAAAATCCTAAAGTAATTATTACGGAAGCATTGAATTATCTGGCATTTCAAAAATTAATCAGTACTTGTAAATATGTACTTACCGATAGCGGTGGTATTCAGGAAGAAACTACGTTTAGGCAAATACCTTGTTTAACACTTCGTGATAACACAGAAAGACCTTGTACCATTACTCTGGGCACAAACGAGTTGGTTGAGTACAATTTCGAAGCAGTAGCAGAGAAAATTAATCAGATAGAATCAGGCACATACAAAAGAGGAACAATTCCTCCGCTTTGGGATGGAAAAGCTACTAATCGTATTGTTGAAGTGTTGAGAAAAGAACTAAACTAAAATTATTCTTATGAGTAACAAAGAAGAACAATTGGACGAAATGTTAATACAGCAACATAATTCTATCTCAAAAAGTGAACGAATGGGTTTTGGAATCCGTTTTGGAGCCTATATGCTTGATTTTTTATTTATTATGTTGGTTGGCGTGAGTATTGGACTGATAATAGGTGATGAATTGGCTCCTTTTATTTTCGGGAATCAAATGGATCAATTCAATGAATCTGCTAATTTATTAGGGCCTCAGTTTAGTACTATTATGAGTAAAACAGTTCAAATATCAGCAGGTACTTCAATTACAGTGTTAATACTGTTTATTCTTGAAGGTGCTTTAGGTCAATCGGTAGGTAAAATGTTATTGAAAATTAAAAACACCAATGTGGACGGAACCCCTGCTTCACCTAACAAATTGTGGTTAAGATCGACATTAAAATATGGCTCTTCACTGCTTTCTTTATTGGGAGGAATCTCAGGCTTAATATTTATAGGAACAATTGGTAGTCTTTGGGGCTTAGTTATTTTTGTCGGCTTCTTTTTTGCTTTTGGAGATAACAAACAAACCATTCATGACATGATTGCCAAAACGGTGGTAATGAAAAAGTAGAATCTGAAAGTTCTTAAACTTTTCCTTTCTCCGATAACATAATTGCAACTGGTCTGGTTTTCTCAAAATGAGAAAAGATAATGACCATAATTACCGTAATGGGAATACTTAAAATCATACCGGTTATTCCCCAAATAGAACCCCAAAAGGATAGGGCAAAGATGGTAACAAATGAGCTAAGATTCAGAGAATTCCCCATGAGTTTGGGTTCTAGTATATTACCAACTAGCACTAAAATTCCACCTACAAAAAACAATACCATCAAACAGGGCATAAACTCACCGAACTGAAGCAAACAATAAGTAGCGGGAAACAGCGTGCCAACCAAAGAACCAATTACCGGAATATAGTTTAAAATAAAAATGAGAAAAGACCAAAACACGGGGGCATCTATTCCTATCAACACAAAAACGATATAGCTCAGAATTCCGTTAATCAAGCTGATTACTGTTTTTAAACCAATATAGCTGGCAATAGATTTTTCTATCTCTTCTAGAATTTCACTCATCCGAGAATATTGTTCATTTTTAATAAAAACTGCTTTTAACTTGTCATTAAAATTAACCTCCTCTAAAAAAATAAACAAAGCGTAAATGATAATGATAAAGGCATTGCTCAATATGTCAGTTAAGGAAGAGAAAATTCCTTTTAAAATTAATCCAAAATCAAATTCACTAGAATGTGCTTTTGCTGCTTCAATCATGTTAATGCTAAACAAATCATTTATTTGCATAATAATAACATCTACATTTGCTTCATAAGCAGGATATGAAGTAGATAATGAATTGATGTTTGATAATAATAGCTTTGATATAAACCCTAACAGTGCTATCATTAACAAGGAAATAAATAAATTTTTAAGCCAAGATGGAAAATACTTTTTAAAAAATTTTATATTATCTAAAGAATGTCTTGTTTTATGAACTAAAAACCATAGAATTAAAGCAAAAATAAAAGGTATTATTAGGCTTTGACCGTAAATAAGCGTGATAACGATTGAAATTGTGGTAATAAAAAAATAGGAAGTGCTTTTCATGTTCTATTTTATTCGAATGACAATATGGAATAAAAGTAATAAAAAAGATCGTCAATAAGAGCTCTGACAATGAAATCAATTCCTCTCAAGAGATAGTTTATCTCAGTGTAAACATACCTCTCAATAACGATTAGATTAGTGGTAATACTTATTTCGGAATAATTTCAGAAAATCTTCTGGAACCTTCGTTTCAAAAGTAATTTCTTCTTGAGTAGTTGGATGGATAAAAGTGATTCTTCTCAAATGTAGAGCTGTTCGTTGAATTGGATTGCTTTTGGCTTCGTACTTTTTATCACCAATAATTGCATGTCCAACACTTTTTAAATGTGCTCGTATTTGATTTTTATAAGTTGTTTCTTGCCAAGCTTCCAACATGGTAAAGAATTCATTCTTTTTTACCACTTCATAATGGGTAATAGATTTTCTTCCTTCTTTGGGGTTTTTACTCGAATAAACAATTAAGGCTTTACTTTCTCTCAAAAAAGAAGTTATGGTTGATTTGTCTTCTTCCATTGTTCCTTCTGTAATTGCCAGATAAACGTTTTTATGATGTGTTTTTACCCAACTTTTCTTCAGGTCTTCTTGGGCGTTTTTATTTTTTGTAAAAACCATTAAACCAGAGGCTT
>CAYRAD010000145.1:0-6614 GCA_964422135.1 uncultured Vicingus sp. | reverse complement strand
GTTCTTTATTTCTTAATACACTTTCGTTAAAGAAACCTAAAAATACGTTTCTATAGGTGGGTTCTAAAAATTAGTTTTTTTCGTTTTTCAAAAAAAGATAAGCCCCCCCTCACTGTCCGTAGTTTGAAGCCAAGCCTTTATGCGTAATGGCAACTACGGACTTTATAATAACTCAATTTTTAGTAATCCTTTTTTCCACTAAAGCCATAACGGTAATTATCATAAAGATGATTCATCAGGAAGTTTTACTTTGTTTTTTATTTATCTAGTACAAAACATCAATGGAATTACATGCCATTCCGGCAGAAGTAGTGGCGTCACCTGAATTATAAGCAACGCTATTGTGGCTAAATACATAAACACTATCCACATTATCAAATGTATCAACAGCTAAGTTAATAACGCAACTCCAACTAATATTACCTTCGCCTTCGGTGGCATATATAACGCTATTGCTCCCTCCACATGCCCCGCCGGCATCTGCTGCTCCGCTAAACGAACCAATTATATCACTGTTAATGTAAACATCCGTACTGGTAATTCTTATTTCCGGAGAAAGTGCCGTTCTGTCAGCATAAAAGGCCAATTTAGTGTAAATACAACTACCATCATCTACCACCACCATTTCATCATAATTTATGGCATCATAAGCATTACAACCTTTTTTCTTAGAGCATGAAAATGCTACTGGAAGAAGAATTACAACTAAAATTATTTTTTTCATAAGTACCTTTTTTTATGGATATAAATTGCAAAACCTGTTTTAAGAATACTAATATAATCAAAGTATTATTAATTTTAAGTATTTTTCGACAGATTATGAAATTATTTTTAGTAGCCGGCTGCAATTCTTAGAATTAAAGAGCATCAGTTCAATCGTTTTTATCCTCTTCTTCTTTCTAATAAAATCATCATCATTAACCCAAGCATAATTCGTTCATTGTTTCCTTCTCCGGGTTCTTTAATTTTGGTAAGTTCAAATTTTCTTCCGAAAAAAGAAGGCAACTTCTTTAGCTTAATTACGGCTTCATTGTTAGTGTCAGAAAGTATGTAGGCCGGATTAAATAAGTACCCTGTAAATAAGCTAAGTATAGGAATTTCTCCCAGCAATGCATCAAAAACTTTAATCCAGGCATTTTCTTCGCTAATACTATATTGTTTTTCCTGCTTATTGTTAATGATTTCGTAGCTTGCATTCCAGATAGAACGCCAGCCTTTTCGGACAACTTTACCAAATTCTGCCTCGTTCTCATCATAAAAAGTATAGGCTGCCGAAAAATCTAACCAACGGTCGGCTTTTATTTTATAATTTATCTTGCTTTTGGTTTCATCGTTATAAATGTTAATGTCTTCTTTGAGCTTAAACATTTTTTGTTTTACATAAGCAATCACATTTCCATTGGCATCTTTGGCAACAAAATCATTCGATATTGTACCTATGTTAAATTGGAAATTAACCGGATAACTGATAGTATTCATTTTTAGTTGTTTTTGATTAATAAATGGTAAACCTAATATTAAAAATTGTAACAAAAGCTGTTGTTCATCATTCTTTAGGGTTACTTTTTATAACCTGAGTTCGATATAAGAATTTTAAAATACAAGTCTAAAGGAGTCTAATACCCTTACGGCTCTGCTTCGGAGATAGTCCGTTTTTAAGTAATTTTTTATTGTACTTTTACACCCAGATTATAAAAGGTAAAGGACCATACGTCAGCCCATTCTTCTATCAGTTTGCTTTTTGGCTTTCCTGAACCATGTCCGGCTTTAGATTCTATTCTTATTAAAATGGGGTTTTTGCTTTGGTTCTTCTTTTGCATTTCGGCAGCAAATTTAAACGAATGAGCTGGCACTACACGATCGTCATGGTCGGCAGTTAAGATCATAGTTGCCGGATACTCTGTTTTTTTTACATTGTGCAAAGGCGAATAAGAGAGCAGATTTCTAAAATCATCTTTATTTTCGCTCGAACCATACTCAACAGCCCATGCCCAGCCAATGGTAAATTTATGATAACGAAGCATGTCAAGAACACCAACACCCGGTAAAGCAACTTTTGCTAATTTAGGTTGCTGAGTCATAACGGCACCAATCAGCAAACCGCCATTGGAACGCCCATGTATGGCCAGTTTTTCTGTAGAAGTGTATTTTTTATCTTTAAGGTAATTGGCTGCGGCAATAAAATCGTCAAATACATTTTGTTTGTTGTTGAGCATTCCGGCCTTGTGCCACTTTTCACCATACTCACTTCCACCTCTTAAAGTTACTACAGCATAAATTCCTCCATTTTGCATAAATACTGCATTTACCACACTAAAAGAGGGTTTAATGCTAATGTTAAACCCACCGTAACCATAAAGTAAACAAGGGTTAGAGCCATCCATTTTTATTCCTTTTTTATGCGTAATGAACATCGGAATTAAGGTGCCATCTTTGCTCTCAAATCTTACTTGTTCGGTAACATAATCGTCCGATTTAAAATTGATTTGTGGTTTAAAAAAAAGTGTTGAACTAAGATTTTTAACATTAAGTTTATAACTGGATGTTGGAGTAGTAAAGGAGGTGAAAGAATAGTAGGCAATATTTTCTCCTTTTTTTCCGCTTACGCCATAACTCACGCCTATACCCGGTAAATCGAGGTCTTTTAGATAGGAGCCATCCATGTTGTAAATTTCTATCTTGCTTTTTACATCTTTTAAGTAGGTGGCAAATAGTTTGTCTCCGGCAAAGCTTACGCCTTCCAGTACGTACTCTTTTTCCGGAATATAATCTTTCCAGGTTTCCTTTAGAGGTGATTGCAAAGTGGTAAATGCAATTCTGTTATTAGGAGCATTAAAATTTGTGAGGATGAGTAAAGTATCACCTATGTTATCAACCACCCAACTGTCGTTGTCAAAATCGCTTACCAGAGTAACAAATTTACTTTTGGGCTTGGTCTTGTCTTTTGCAATTAAATTATTTCCACTGGTACCTTCAGATGCACTGATAATTAAAAAATGTTCATCTTCGGTTACATATCCTCCATGTGTGCGAAGCGGATGTTCCTTGTCTTCAAAAATAAGCTGATCATCAGCTTGTTTAGTGCCTACTTTGTGGTAAAAAACTTTATGGAATTCGTTTTTATTTGAATATTCTTTTCCTGCCTCAGGAGCATCGTAACCGCTATAGTAAAAACCATCTTTGTACCACGAAATTCCCGAGAACTTCACCCAACTTATTTTATCCTTCAGTATTTTTTTTGTGGAGAGTTCCATTACTGAAATTTCGCTCCAGTCCGAACCCGATTTGGATATTTCGTAAGCCATGTATTTATTATCTTTTGATATGCTCAACGAACCAATGGAAGTAGTACCATCTTCAGATAATTTGTTGGGGTCTATCAGTATTTCTTCATTTCCATCTTCGCCTGTTTTGATGTAATATACTGACTGGTTTTGTTTACCATCGTTTTTGGAATAAATGTAATAATCACCATGTTTAGAAGGAGTTCCTATGGATTCATAATCCCACAATCCGGTCAGTTGTTTTTTTAAGCTTTCCCTAAATGGAATTTGGTTTAAGTAAGTTTGAGTAACAGCATTTTGACCTTTTACCCATTTTTTGGTTTCTTCCGAATTGTCATCCTCAAGCCAACGATAGGGATCGGCTATTTTTGTTCCAAAATAATCATCAACAACGGAGTTATCCATTCTGGTGTTGATGTAATTACCTTTCATTTCCTGGGCAACACAAAATTGGATGCTTGCTGCCATAAATACCGAAGTAAAAATTAGTTTTTTCATAGTTGTTGATTAAAATACATTAGGTAAATTTCTTCGCGTTAATTTTAAGTCCTGCAAAATTGCAGATTTTACTTTAATGGTGAACAAATAACTTTGCCGTGGGCCAATAGGGATCCAGTTAAATTTCATTTCCCAGCAGTGTAGGTCGCGGTAAATGTCCACTGAAGTATAAGACAGGTCTTTTAATTCGAAATCATAACCCGATCTAAATCCTATTTTCCATTTTGGGGTTAAACTGAAATCTCCCGAGAAGTTCAGGGTTTGTATAATATCAGACTGGTAATAAGGTTTAGAGTAACGGACGTTATAATTCACATTAAAAGTCCAGGGTACATTAAAATCTACAAAAGCTTCAGGGTTGGCTCTAATATATTCCAGTTCTTCTTCTGTGCCATATTTACTGGTGGTTTTGGCTCCGGTATTCGTTTTACTTCTTAGTGAAAAACCAGCAGATACGTTTGCTGTGGTCAACCTTCCAATTCTTCCGGTCCTTTTCCATTCAGAAGTATTAACACGTGTAATCTGTCCTGTTGTGATGTTAGAATCAAGGGCATAAGGGTCAATACTTGAAGTAAAGTTAAGATTCAGTTTTTTCAGTATAATTGTTCGTGCTTCTATTTTAATGTTGCTCCAGTTCATAGAATCGGGAACGACATTATAATTTGAAGAAAATCGTAAACTTTCCAATAGCTTAATTTTGGTATCTTTTCCTAAACTGTCTTTACGGTTTCTTACTTTCATTTCAATATTATTCAATAGTGCCATGTTTATTAATCCGGCTTCAGCAGTATTGCTTGTTCCATAAATTCCATTTTCGAAAATGGAATATTCGTGTTCTATGTTAGAGGCATCGGTATAACTCCTTAAGCCACTATTGTTTTCTGGAGTATAGGAAAAACCAATACTTGGTGTAACAACGTGTCGTAGTGCTTTAATAATCTTTCCCCTGTATTGGTACATTCCGTAAATTTTAGTTGATAGGTTTACCGACATATTGTAGGTGTTACCTCTTACAAAATTGTTTAAGGTATCTGTTTTTAACTGGTTATTTTCCTTATCCCAGTTCCTGTTAATTGATTTAAGATACCAAATTTCGGAATAGTTAAAAGCCGAATTTACCGTAAAATTTTTCATTAATTTAAATGAAGTGCTTAAAGGGATACTGTGTTTCATTCCATTTTTAAACTCCCTTTGTAACTCATCCAAACGATTCATGCTAAATAAGGAGTCTCCTGCTGTTACTTCATTTTTGGTATTCATAGAATAGCTAATTCCAATTTTTTCATAGAATTTTTGTTTCCCTACCTTTTTACTTTTAAACGGATTTATTCTGGAAACGTTGAAAGCTAACTCCGGTAACCGTAAGGTAACTGATTTATTAATTGTGTTTTGATTGTGGTATCCGTTTATCGAAAGGTTGTAAGGTTTTCCTGCCCATGATTTACTGTATGATATTGATGAATTAAATGAGGTGCTCAAATATTCAGTGCCCGTACTGTTAAAGTTATTGGTGTAGTTTTCGCTGTTACCAAAATTTACATTGGCAGAAAATCTACTGTTGGGCCTTGCTTTCGGATCCTGTATATGGTTCCACTTGATAAAAAAGTTACTGTTCTCAGAATAATTCGGAAATTCTTTAAATCCATTCTTAAAAACAGAATAGCTACTACTAAAGTTTCCTGAAAATTTATATCGTTTTTTATAATTTGTAAACAGGTTTCCGGCCCAACTGCCCTTAGAATAGTAATCTCCGGTCAATTTAGTACTAACATTATCACTAATTGCCAGATAATAACCACCATGAAGGAGAAAAAAGCCATATTGAGCACTTTCTCCGGGTTCAGGAATAATTAAACCCGAATGCTGTTTGTTGGAATTAGGAAAAAATCCAAAGGGAATAGCAATTGGAGTAGGTACATCTTCCACCACTAAATTAGCCGGTCCGGTTACAATTTTATCGTCAGGAATAATTTTTAGCTTACTAGCACTAAAAAAGTAATGAGGGTGATCTTTATTGCAAGTGGTGTATTTTCCATTCTTGATGTACAAAATATCATTAGGAGTTTTATAAATCTTATTGCCATGAATATAATTTTCGCCATCATGGGTTACGGCATTTATGATTACCCCTTTTTTGGTTTTAAAATTATATTTCATTTCATGTGAACGGACTTCTTTACCATTTTCGGTAAAAACAGGTTCACCAAAAAATTTTCCCGTAGAATCCTGTTTACCACGGGCAGTAACCAGATTGGAATCCATATCAATCTCAATGTTTTCGGCTTTTAGTATAATTTTTTCGTAATAAACTTCTGATTCTCCAAACAAATAAACCAGTTTGTTTTTAACATCAATACGAATGGAATCTTTTGCCTGGTACGTTACTTTAGATTTTAAGGCATCATCTGAAGTAAGGCTATCCATACTAACAGAAGTAACCTTTGATGTATCTGTGTCTGTAGTTGTTGTATCTGTTGAACCTGTTGAATCAGCTAATAAAGGTGCATTTATTAAAGAATCTACCATTAACGAATCTACTGTTGTGGAGTCCGGATTTTGTCCGAAAACTGAATAATTACCATAGCATAATAAGACGACAAATAGTAATGATTTAAACAGCGATAAAAGCTTGGTATTATAGTTGTAATTCATTAAAGGCTAATTTCTTATCTATTTACAAAGTTTAGGAGGTATTTAAATAAGAATTATTAACAATAAAGTTGTGATAATTAACTGTTTTTTTAGAGAGACCAAAACTAAAAAAAATAACTTTTGCAATAGTGTTTTTAACATAATTATAACTTGTAGGATGATTAAACGTTTTTTAAGCTA
>CAYRAD010000144.1:0-6645 GCA_964422135.1 uncultured Vicingus sp. | reverse complement strand
CACTCAAACTTCCGTAATCGTCTATTTTACAATACCAAATATCCATGCCTCCTTGTCCACCCGGCCTGTTAGATGAAAAATAAAGTACATCGCCTTCCATAGATAATGCAGGATGCATGGATTTATAACCACTCAGATTCACTTTATCGTCTAATTTCATGGGTTGTAACCATTGGTTGTTAAAATTTTTACTTACCCAAATGGATACTTCTTTATTATTTACAGCAGATTTTCGCGTAAAATAAAAAGTAGTCTTGTCTATTGATAAAACACCTGCTCCTTCATGATTTTCAGAGTTAATAGGTCTGTTGAAATTATCCGGAGCACTATATCCTTCATCGATCATTTTTTGGGTCGTGTAAAAATCGCTTAAGAAGTTACTGTTTTCATTTTTTTCATCTTTGATTGTGCCATTTGGTCCGGCAGCAGAAAAAATCAATGTTATCTCATCGCCATAATAATTAACGCCATAACTTGATGTCCCGAAATTGAGGTTAGAATCACTCTGAACTAAATTTACACCATCATTGGTTGAACTTTTATCCATGGCATAATAGCATCCTATAATATCTTTATCTGCTCGTTTTGAAAGTTCAATATCGGGCGTTTCCGTTTTAAATTGTTCAAATTGTTTTACTGCTGCTTCATATTTCTCATTCTTCATTAATGATTCTCCATACCATAACCTTGAACTTTGTAAATCTTCATCTACTTCATCAATTGGATATTTAAGAGCTATCTCATACCATTTTTCGGCATTTAAATAATCATGATTTTTACGATAAGCATTAGCAAGTTTATGTAGTACAACTGCATCACCGGAATAAGAATTAGTATCCGTTTTAAGTAACTTTAAGGAATCTTTTTCCGATTTGGTTTTTTTAGGTGGAGCTATCCATGCTCTTGCTTCATAGGGATGAACTAATCCGTTTGATAATCCTTTTTTATCTATTACTTTTTTATAGTAAAAAACTGCTGAAGCATAATTTTCATTTTTATATGCTTGATCGCCAAATTCAATAATTTCATTCCTGCTTTGAGAAAAAAGCAACTGCCCTACAAATACTAATGCTATGACTACAACACTTCTCAACTTCATATTCTCGGACAATTTTGAACAGGATTTGGTTTAAATATTCTCGGAATATAAGTCAATGATATTTCAAAACCTCCCTTTCCATCAGAATATGTATTCAAAGAAGAGGTATTATAATCGTACCCGATTTTAGCTTCATAACTTCCAATTTTTACTCCGCCTTCAACAATAAATGCATCGGCAGACCTATAGGTTGGTCCAAAAAGCAATATAGCTCCAGATCCTTTCAGATGATAGTGAAGCATCAATCCATAATTAATTTCCTGTGCATTTTTTTGTCTCATAAATAATAGCTTAGGCATTAACTGTATCTTTTCAGACAGATTAACTTTTGCACCACCGTGGGCAATATATTTTAATGGTAATTTATTATCAATTCCGTAAAAAGTTTCATTTGGTTGTGTTAAATGAAATACTGAAACCCCAACAAAAGGATTAATTTTTATTTGGTCTTTTCCATAAAAATAAACTAATCCGACATTAATATCAGGAAGCCAAAAATTAGTATTTCCATATTCTTCTCCATTGGGTAAAGATTGGTCGAAAGTTCCTCCATTCGAGGTCGTGTATTGGTTTTCAAAATATAGGTTATCAAAGTTTATGCTCTTTTGGATAATTCCTCCCTGTACGCCAACAGAAATTTTATGTGTTTCATTTTTGTCAACAGTAAAACTGTAACCGGCATCCAGCATAATACCCAAATCATTATAATCGCCAGCTCCTGCCCTTTTATTAATAACCTGACCTCCAAAGGCAAATTTCTCAAACGGCATATCAAAAGAAATAGCTTCAGTTCGATAAGCTTTAGAAGATACACTTCCCCATTGAGTACGGTAATGCCCGTGAATTCGGTATTTACCATCAAATTGGCCTACCAATGCAGGATTAAGGTAAAGCGGAGCAGCATCATGCTGTGACAGATGAAAATCCTGAGCCTGAGTACCAATTCCGGCACATAACAATAAAACTATTATGAAATAATACTTCTTTACCATTTTTCGCTACCTCAATAATGTTACATCGCCGTTAATTTTATATTGTTGATCATCTAATGTAACAGCTCTAACTGTGTAGATATAAACACCAATTGGTTGGTCAATGCCATCGCGGGTTCCATCCCAACCTTCACTTTGCTGGTCAGATTCAAATATCAATTCTCCCCAATTGTTATATATTTTAAATTCCAGCTCTTTATATGGCCCTCCTAATACACTGAAAATATTATTTTCCCCTGTTCCATTTGGTGAAAACGCATTGGGAACTACCGGAGGCATAAACACAATAACTTCTTCGCAAATTGAGTCATCACAACCCATAACATCAGTAACCATTAAACAAACGTTGTAATTTCCGGCCACATCATAATTATAACTTGGATTTTGAAGATTCGAAGTTCCTAAGGCATCACCAAAATCCCACTGCCAGGAAATAATATTTACAAATGATAAATCAGTAAAATTAAAATTTTCATTTACTTGTACAGAACCCGGGCTACTTGAAAAACCTGCTGTTGGCGAAGGTTGAACAGTAATAATGTTCGATGTAGTGTCGTAACAATTCTGAGCAGATCCAACAATTAAACTTACGGTATAAGATCCACCATTCGAATAAGAATAAATTGGATTTTGAATTGAATCAACACCTCCGTCACCGAAATTCCATAGCCAGTTTACAATTGAAGAACCATTAACAATTGACGCATCATTAAATAAGCTATTTGCACCTTGGCAAATACTATTCGTAACAAAATCGGCCACAGGAATAGAATAAATTAATACCGGTTGTACTATGGTATCACTACATCCGTTTGTTGAGGCAACAATTAAGCTTGTATTGTAAACCCCTGCCGTATCATAAACAGTAGAAGTATTTGCCAAATTGTCGTTTAGCCCATTACCAAAATCCCACTGCCAGGAAACAACAGAATCAACAGAAGTTGTTAAATCATTAAAATTAACTGTTTCATCCGGACATACTGATGTGAAAGAAAAATCAGCAGCAGGAGCAGGAATTAAAACAAGATTAAGCGTATCAGCTGAACTTTGACACCCACCATTATTTGTTGACATAAATAACAAGGTTACATTACCATTAGCATTATCACTGGAGTCTGCAAAATAAGATGTGCTAATCAATGAATCATTTGGTGAAAAATAACCTGAGCCTAAAGTTTGCCAATATCCGTTACCGGTACTTGAATTGGCGTTAATCGGTATAAAAATATTACCGGCACATGCAACGGTATCGGATAAAATTGTTACTGAAGGTATTTCTGTAAAAGTAATTAACAAAGTATCTGAATCCGGAACACAATTACCGTTTCCTATCGAATTAAGATATATTGCTACATTTCCTGCTGTAGTATCAGCAGCACTTGGTAAATATTCGGCATTTAAATCAAACTCGTTAGGTAAGAAAGTACCTGTTCCGTTCGTAATCCATTGTCCTCCCGATGCCGTAACAATTACACCTGATAAAGGAACCGACCCTGTATCCTTACAGGCAAAAATATCATTGCCGGCATCAGCAGTAATTCCTGGCGGAAAACTCAAGGTCATCGTATCTGAAACCGCCGGACATAATCCATTTCCTGTGGTTGTCAATACCAATGTTGCATAACCTACCGTTGTTTCACCAACTGTTGGAGTATATAATGCATTTAAATCTGTAGTGCTTGGATTAAATGTTCCTCCACCTGACCATAAGCCGCCACTGGCACCGACTACACCACCATTAAGATTTACAGCCGGATTAGCAGAACAATCAAAAGTATCTGTTGCAATTACCTGTGGCAACGGCTGTACATAAACACCTTTTGTAATGGTATCCACACAACCATTTAATGACGTAACTACTAAATCAACATTTAAAAATCCTGATGTATCAAAAACAGTACTTGTATTAGAATTGGTATCTGTTAACCCGTTTCCAAAATCCCAAAACCATGAAGTTATTGGGTCAATAAAAGTTGATGAATCATTCAAAAATACAGTGTCATTAATACAAGCAGACACATAAGAAAAATTAGCGGTAGGAGAAGGTATGAGATTTATATATAAAGTGTCGGTAAAGCTCTGACAAACACTATTATTGGTTGATGTAAATAATAATGTCACATTACCGTTCACATTATCCAAAGAATCAATATAATAGTTTGAACTATTTAATGAATCATTTGGCGAGAAATACCCCGAACCCAAGGTTTGCCAATACCCCGATCCAGTAGTAGAATTAGCATCAACCGGGATAGAACCGCTTCCAGCACAAGCAGTGTCGTTTGATAATATTGTGGTATTTGGTGGAGATAAAAAGGAAATGATCATAGAATCTGTTTGAGGAACACAATTTCCATTACCAACAGAATTAAGATAAATCATAACTGAACCATTGGCAGTATCTGCTGCACTTGGTATATAATCTGCATTTAAATCAAATTCGTCGGGTGTGAAAGTACCTGTTCCGTTCGTAACCCATTGTCCGCCAGAGGCTGTAGTTACAATACCAGACAAAGGAATAGCAGATGAATCTTTACAAACCAATAAGTCGATACCAGCATCAACAGTAATACCAATATTATAATTTACGATCATAGTATCAGAACCCGAAGGACAGAGCCCATTTCCTGTGGTGGTTAAAATTATTGTTGAAAATCCATTCGTCAGTTCTGTTGCTGTAGGTGTATAAGCAGCATTCAAATCAGTGGTATCAGGATTAAAGCTTCCGTTACCCGTCCAAAAACCACCACTAGCACCCACAACACTACCATTTAAGTTGGTAACAGGATTGCTGAGACAGGCAAAGGTATCAACTGCAATAGCCAGAGGTTGTGGTTGTACATAAACATCTTTTGTAATAGTATCCACGCACCCATTTACCGAAGTCACTATCAAATCCACCCCGATAAATCCAGATGTATCATAAACAGTACTTGTGTTTTGTACACTATCTGTTAATCCATTACCGAAATCCCACTCCCAGGAAACAATAGGATCAACAAAAGTTGATGAATCTGTTAAGAACAAAGTATCATTTAAGCAAGCAGATGTATATGAAAAATTAGCGGTAGGAGAAGGTATCAACTCAATGGTCATCGAATCGGCATGACTCTGACAACCTCCATTATTTGTTGACATAAAAACCAAGGTTACATTCCCGTTCACATTATCCAATGAATCAATGTAATAACTGTTACTGGTTAATGAGTCGTTGGGTGAAAAATACCCTGATCCCAGTGTTTGCCAATATCCCGTACCGGTGGTAGATGTGGCATCGACAGGAATAAAAGCACTTCCAGAACAGGCTGTATCATTTGATAATATAGTTACTACCGGTGTATTCGTAAACGTAACAATTAACGTATCTGCATCCGGCATGCAGTTACCGTTACCGATTGAATTTAAAAATATTGATACTGTTCCTGCAGTTGTATCAGCATTAGAAGGGATATAACTGGCATTCAAATCAAATGGATTAGGCTGAAAAGTACCGGTACCACTGGAAGACCATTGCCCACCTGAAGCAGTAATTATTGTTCCTGCTAATGGAACAGAAGCTGTATCTTTGCAAACAAAAATATCATTACCTGCATCCGCTGTAATTCCTGTGGTAAAACTCAATGTCATGGTATCAGAACTTGCCGGACACAATCCATTTCCGGTTGTTGATAGTATTAAAGTTGCATAACCTGCAGATAATTCGCCAGCTGTAGGTGTATATGACGCATTTAAATCTGTGTTGTTCGGATTAAATCCTCCGGAACCAATCCATAATCCTCCACTCGCACCACTTACATTTCCGTTAAGATTCGTAACAGGATTACTCATACAGGCAAATGTATCTGTTGCAAAAGCCTGTGGCAAAGCATGAACATATATGTCTTTTGAAATCGAGTCCGTACAACCTGTGTTAGTTGTAACAATTAATTGTACTGTTTGCAAGCCTGAAGTTGTATAATTATACGTTGGATTAGGTATAACTGCCGATCCTCCATCTCCAAAATTCCAATTCCAGCTATTGGTTGTAGCATTGGCTGTTGGGACTGAATTATCAAAGAAATTGACCGGATTATTTATACACACCGAATCCAAGGTTGTAAAATCAGGAGTGATACCAGAAACAGTTAACGTATCATAAGTGGTATCAGCACAAGGTGTTCCCGCCTGAGCAACTAACATTACCACATAGGTTCCAATGGAGGGATAAGTGTATGAAGGGTTGGTAGCATTTGAAGTATCAGAAGTAGATGATAAGTCACCAAAGTCCCAATAAAAAGAATTTCCAACTAAAGGTGTACTTGTATTAGTAAAATTAACTGCTGTACCCGAGCACCCTTCCATTGGTCCAATACCAGGAAATGGAAGAGGAGGGCAATTAATTATATTAAATTGAAAATCTCTATAAACTGT
Source organism: uncultured Vicingus sp. (assembly GCA_964422135.1). Taxonomy (GTDB): domain Bacteria; phylum Bacteroidota; class Bacteroidia; order Flavobacteriales_E; family Vicingaceae. The sequence continues at coordinate 144 of CAYRAD010000144.1, read as the reverse complement.
ATTAATCAGCACACCATTTCTATATTCATCTACTTTAACACCTAAAACAAATTGCCCAAGAGCGGGTGGAACCCCAGTAATTACACCTGTAGCTAGGTATATTGATAAGACACCTCCTACTTAAGCGTCAGTCCCAGCTTGGTT
>CAYRAD010000143.1:0-6674 GCA_964422135.1 uncultured Vicingus sp. | reverse complement strand
GAATTAAATCAGATTTATTGGATTTATTTGAAGGAGTAGCCAATCAAACCTTACACGAAAAAACTTTTGAAGTAGATGAAAGAACTGCCACAACGGTCATGCTCGTTTCAGGAGGTTACCCCGAAGCTTATGAAAAAGGCAAAGTAATAACAGGTTTTGATGGGATTGAAAACAGTATTCCTTTTCATGCAGGGACTAAGAAAGAAGGTGATACTATTGTAACCAATGGAGGAAGAGTGTTGGCACTAACCTCTTTTGGAAACAACATTAAAGAAGCTTTAAGTTATTCTTTTGCTAGTGCTGAAAAAATTCAATTTGACAAAAAATATTACCGAAAAGATATTGGGTTTGATGTGTTGTGAGCAATGAAAAACAAACTAATTGTTTAACTTTGATTTAAAATAGCTTGTGTTTAAATTGAACTAGTGTGATTTAGGCGGTTGTTTCACAATAGTAGAAAAATTAAAATTGAAGTAAATTTGAAGCATGAAAAGCCAAAATGAATATTTAAATAAAATTATATGTGGCAACAGTCTTGATGTTATGAAGACAATACCATCTGAATCTGTAGACCTTGTAGTCACTTCTCCACCCTATAATTTGAAAAACTCCACGGGAAATGGGATGAAAAATGGTCGTGGAGGTAAATGGTCTAATGCATCTTTAATTAATGGCTATTCACATTATGATGATAACATGCCCCATGATGAGTATGCTAAATGGCAAAAAGATTGTTTAATTGAAATGTTAAGATTAATAAAAGATGATGGGGCCATATTTTATAATCATAAATGGAGAGTTCAAGCAGGATTATTACAGGATAGACAAGATATTGTTCAGGGTCTTCCAGTTAGGCAAATAATTATATGGAGACGAAAAGGGGGGATTAATTTCAACAAAGGCTACTTCCTTCCAACCTATGAAGTGATATATTTAATTGCTAAACCAAACTTCAAATTATCTCCAAAAGCAAATGCTCACGGGGACGTATGGGAATTTACTCAGGAGATGAAGAATGAACACCCAGCCCCATTCCCTGTTCAACTAATTGACAGAATTATCACCTCTACTGATGCTCAAATAGTGCTCGACCCCTTTATGGGTAGTGGAACCACAGCAATAACAGCAATGGGTAATAAAAGAGATTTCATAGGAATAGATATTTCCCCTGATTATTGTAAAATGGCTGAAGACAGAATTGAAAGAAACAAGAAACATTCAGAATTGAATGAATTCAAAGCACAAACAAAATTATTTGCATGAACATTTACACAAAAGAAAGTCTAATTGAAAAATTTAAAGAAATCTCTGAACAAGGATGGATAGAAAATAGAAGATATGGAAATGTTGGTGGAATAGGAAATACTCTTGAAGATTTATTAGGAATAGAAGAAAATAACTTACCAATCCCAAATGCTGCTGAATGGGAACTTAAGACACAAAGATTAAATACATCAGCTCTAACTACTTTATTCCATTCTGAACCATCTCCCAGAGCAATAAAATTTGTCCCTCAAATATTACTTCCAAAATATGGTTGGCCGCACAAAGAAGCAGGAAAAAAATATTCAAAAACTGAACGTAGTTTTAGATTAACAATTCACGGACAGAATGTTAGCGATAGAGGATTTACAGTGAAAATAGATAGAAAAAACAAAAAAGTTCTTATTTCATTTGACAGTTCAAAAGTTGATTCTAAACACTCTGAGTGGCTAAAAGAAGTAAAAAGCAAAATTGGCCTAAAAGAACTTAATCCTCAACCATATTGGGGATTTGATGATTTAGAACACAAAATCGGAACGAAACTATTGAATGCATTTTATGTTCAAGCTGCAGTCAAAAAAGATAAAGAAACTAAAAAAGAATTTTACCATTATTCTAAAGTTTTAATGTTGCAAAAATTCGACTTTAACGGTTTTCTTAAGCAACTTGAATCAGGAAATATTTTAGTCGACTTTGATGCGAGATCAGGGCACAATCATGGTTCTAAATTTAGAATGAGACAAAATTGTTTAGCGGACCTTTATGAAAAGGTAACTGAAATAATTTAATACTTTACAAGCTTAAGATATGTATAATGCACAGCTCCCTTCGGGATGCTACGACACCCTACATGGAAACGCGCTCTTGTTTCATGGTGTCTCTGTCACGAATGGTAACGGTATTATCCTCTATTGTTTGATGATCCACCATAATGCAAAAATAGAGTTTCGATAGCATCTTGTCTTCTGTAACGCTTGCAGAGAGAATCCTTTTCATCATAAATACAATTGAAATTGTATTTTAACTACATTTTATTATAATTAAATAATTTGCATATTATTTAATTAAGAATTATTTTAATTAAATTTGGTCTTTAATTATTAATTATACTTTTCTTTAATTAAAATGGCAATTGACATAAAGCAATTTCATGCAGGAGATTTTATTTCTCAGAATAGATATAAAAGTTTTCAACCCGAAAAAATAAATCAAGAGTGGTTTACAAGTTCTCCAAAACTTTCAACCACATTAAGTGAGGCTAATCGCTTAATTGGAGAATTGAATATGTTCTCAAATCAAATTCCAAACATTGACCTATTTATAAGTCTTCACAGAGCAAAAGAAGCTTCTCAATCAAGTAAAATAGAAGGCACTCGAACTAATATTGAAGATGCTTTTCTTCCAGAAGAAGACATCCAGTCCGAAAAAAAAGATGATTGGAATGAAGTACAGAATTACATTTCGGCAATGAATACATCTCTAAAGGAATTAGACAAACTTCCTATTAGCAATCGGCTTATTAAAAAAACACATAAAATATTACTTCAAAATGTTAGGGGAAGGACAAAGCTACCTGGTGAATTTAGGAAAAGTCAGAATTGGATTGGAGGAGCGACAATTAATGACGCTACTTTCATTCCTCCTCACCATTCCAATGTAGCTGAATTAATGAGTGACATCGAAAAATTTATTCATAATGATTCAATTCACGTTCCACATTTAATAAAAATAGGAATAGTCCATTATCAATTTGAAACAATTCATCCTTTCTTAGATGGAAATGGAAGGATTGGCCGTCTATTGATAACCCTATACCTTGTATCTTTCGATTTATTAAAAAGACCCGTACTATACTTATCTGATTTTTTTGAAAAAAATAAAACCGTTTACTATGACAACTTAATGAAAGCCCGTCTATCTAATGACATGGAGCAATGGTTACTTTTTTTCTTAACAGGTATAATAGAAACTGCTAAAAAATCAATTGAAACATTTGAGAAAATTATTTTAATGAAGGAAAAATTTGACCAAGAAATAATAAAGCAAGGTAAACAAACTGCAAATATTTCTAAAATCATGGAACATCTTTATTCCTTCCCTATAATTAATGCAAAAGAAGTTAAAGACTTGACTAATGTTACTACACCTACAGTCTATACTATTCTAAACTCCTTAGTAAAGATGGGGATTCTTACTGAAATGACAGGACAAAAGAGAAACCGAATCTACATTTTCGATCAATATTTTGCATTATTTAGGTCATAACAAACTGTGTACAACATCCTATAATATGCCTTTCCGCTAGCTTTTTGAAGGAAAATCATGAGTTCTCGATACAATTTTCTACCGAAAATTACTCGAACAGACAATGATTTTCTTACCCAAAATTCACGTTAAACTAAGCAAACGCAACGTACAGTTGTGGTTATCCCAACACTTTCCTAATGCCCAGCTTCTCTTTTAAGATAGCTTCAATTTCAGCAATGGCAACGCGATCCTGTTGCATGGTGTCTCTGTCACGAATGGTAACGGTATTATCTTCTATTGTTTGATGATCCACCATAATGCAAAATGGAGTTCCGATAGCATCCTGTCTTCTGTAACGCTTGCCGGGAGAATCCTTTCCATCATAAATACAATTGAAATTGTACTTTAACACATCTAAAATCTCTCTTGCTTTTTCCGGTAATCCGTCTTTTCGGATAAGTGGCATAACTGCTATTTTTATTGGAGCTAAAAAGGCAGGTAATTTTAGTACAACTCTTTCTTTATTATCTTCTAACTTCTCTTCGGTATAAGCAGCAGAAAGTATGGCTAAGAAGGTCCTATCTAATCCCACAGAAGTTTCTACTACATAAGGAACATAGCTTTCATTGATTTCAGGATCGAAATATTGTAATTTTTTACCAGAAAATTTCTCATGTTGTTTTAGGTCGAAATCTGTTCGGGAATGAATTCCTTCCAACTCTTTAAAACCCATCGGAAAATCAAACTCAATGTCGCAAGCCGCGTTGGCATAGTGAGCCAATTTAACATGGTCGTGAAAACGATAATACTTTTGGTCAATGCCCAAAGATTTATGCCAGTTTAAACGTTGTTCTTTCCAGTACTCGTACCACTTCATTTCCTCTCCGGGACGAACAAAAAACTGCATTTCCATTTGTTCGAATTCTCGCATACGAAAAATGAACTGACGGGCAACAATTTCATTTCTAAAAGCTTTACCAATTTGAGCTATTCCAAACGGAATTTTCATTCGTCCGGTTTTTTGCACATTAAGGTAATTAACAAAAATACCTTGAGCAGTTTCTGGCCTTAAATAAATGGTGTTTGCAGCGTCAGCAACCGAACCAATCTCTGTAGAAAACATCAAGTTAAACTGCTTTACATCTGTCCAATTTTTGCTACCACTTAAAGGACAAGCAATTCCTAAATCTTCTATCAATGTTTTAATAGCAACCAAATCATCTTCATCCATCGCTACTTTAAAACGAGTGTTTATCTCCTCAATTTTAGCTTGATTTCTTAATACGTTTGGGTTGGTTGCTCTAAATTGTTTTTCATCAAAAGTATCACCAAAACGTTTAATTCCTTTGGCAACATCTTTCTCAATTTTTAATCGAATCTTTTCCACATACTCCTCAATTAATACATCCGCACGGTACCGTTTTTTAGAATCTTTATTATCAATTAACGGGTCGTTAAAAGCATCAACATGTCCCGAGGCTTTCCAAATGGTTGGGTGCATAAAAATGGCAGAATCGACACCCACAATATTTTCGTGCATATTTACCATGGCTTTCCACCAATAATCTTTAATATTCTTCTTCAACTCGCTTCCCATCTGCCCGTAATCGTAAACAGCAGAAAGTCCATCGTAAATTTCACTCGATTGAAATACAAACCCATACTCTTTTGCATGGGAAATAATTTTTTTTAAATTATCTTCATTTGTTGCCATGTGGCAAAAGTAACATACATTTTTATAACTTTGTTCATCTTATTAAAATAAACATGACATGAACCGAGCAAGATAAAAGGTTACTAAAAAAGTAAAATTTTCTTTTGCGAGCTACATGTGACAGCTAATAACAATAAATAAATACACATGAAAAAAATATTTTTAATTATAGCAATATTTATCTCTTTCATAGGTTTTGCTCAGCAAAAAGAACTTACCGTAAGTGATGCAGTACTGTCTTATTCAAAGGGATTAACTCCTAAAAATCTAAATAGCTTACAATGGGTTAAAGGAACTAATAATTACATCTATTTAGATAATGAAAGTTATATTATTGAAGGTGCTACAGGGAAAAAAATGACAACCATTAAACTGAAGGGCTTAAAAATATTATTTCCTGAATTGACTAAACTTCCCCGTATTACCGCCATTAATAAAACAGAAATGGTATTTGAAAACAAGAATCAGTTCATTTATTTCGATTATCAAAAAGGCGAAAAAATAAACAAAGTTGAATTTGATGAAAAAGCAGAAAACAAAGAATTTAACCCCAAAAATCACATCTTAGCTTACACGCTAGAAAACAATTTATTTATTGCGACTAAAGACAACAAAAAAATTGCTGTTACCAATATAGCTGATAAAAATATTGTTTCGGGACAGTCTATACATCGACAAGAATTTGGAATATATAAGGGAACATTTTGGAGTCCAAAAGGCACTTATTTGGCTTTTTATCAAAAAGACGAAAGTAATGTTACTGATTATCCATTGGTGGATATTACTACTTATCCTGCAACATTAAAGAGCATTAAATATCCAATGGCAGGGCAAGGAAGTGAAAAAGCCAAAATAGGAATTTATAACATCAGTACGCAAAAAACTATCTATTTAAACATCAACACAGAGGATGAACATTATTTAACCAACTTATCTTGGACTCCTGATGAAAAATATGTTTTAGTAGCTGAGGTTAACAGAGGGCAAAATCATTTCTTTTACAATCGATATGATGTTACCACCGGAGAAAAAGTGAACACCATTTTTGAAGAAAAGAATGACAAATGGGTGGAGCCTGAGCATGATGCTGTTTTTTTGCCAAAAAGTAGCACTGAATTTTTATGGATGAGCGAGCGTGATGGCTTTCAGAATTTGTACCTCTATAATGTTGATGGTAAATTAGTTAAACAGGTAACCCAGTACAAATTTGTTGTAAAATCCATCATTGGCTTTGATGCAAAAGGCGAAAATGTATTTATCAATACCACAGGAGAAGACCCACGAAACACGTTGACTTTTAAAGTAAATTTAGCATCAGGAAAATCAACTAATATCACCAAAACGGAAGGAGTACATTCTACACAATTGAGTGATGACGGAGCTTATTTAATAGACAATTACAGCAGCTTAACCATTCCAAGAAAAATAGATATTGTTAAAACAGAATCAG
>CAYRAD010000142.1:0-6713 GCA_964422135.1 uncultured Vicingus sp. | reverse complement strand
CCCCTACTACATCTTCAATGATGACAGTTTCAAAAATTTCATCTATGGTTTGCTTAGGAATCATTTCATTAGTTATCAATAATCAGTATTCAATAATCAGTAAAAAATATTTACTGAATATCATTAACTGATGGCCAATTAAAAATCTTCTTCTTTTACTAATTTTCCTTGTTCATTATAAAATTTCCAATGCCCTATTTTCTTATTATTTTCGTAATGCCCTTCGTACCTTAACTTTCCATTCTCATAGTAAACTTTGGCAATTCCTGTTCTTTTATCTTTCTTAAAAAATCCTTCACTTTGTATCTTCCCATTATTAAAATAGGCTTTCCATTCTCCATCCCGTTTTCCATCTAATATTTTACCTTCCATTTTTAGTTTTCCATTTTCGTGAAAATATTTTTCTTTTATTTTTACTTCTTTTCCATTCTGAACCTGAAAATAATTAATCTGTTCTGGTTGTTTATTGGGGTATGTTCTTTTAATTTTTTCTGTAATAGGAGATTCGCATGAAAATAGAGTTAAAACTATGAATAGGTAAAATATTCGTTTCATATTGTTTAATAATTATTATTTTGTTCTCGCAGTTGTATATAGCACTAAATCTGCTAAGGCTTTGTTGGCTTCGTTTTGTTCAAATTCCTTAAGGATAGCTAATGCTTTATCTTTAAAATCGTTCATCGCTTTTTGGGCATAATCCAAACCACCATTCTGTATCACATAATCAATTACTTCCTTCACTTTCTTTTTATTTTCGTTATGCTTCTTAATGATTTTTATTATTCTTTTCTTGTCTGACGAATCCGCTTTGTTCAACACATAAATTAAAGGTAATGTTAGCTTTTTTTCTTTGATATCTATCCCTGTTGGTTTACCGATGGTTTCTCCATTACTTCCATAATCAAATAGGTCGTCTTTTATTTGAAAAGCAATTCCTGTATATTCTCCGAAAAGTCTCATTTTTTCCACCACCTCTTCACTCATTTTAACCGAATTGGCTCCCGAAGCACAACAGGAAGCAATTAATGTAGCTGTTTTTTGACGGATAATGTCATAATAAACATTTTCCGTTATGTCTAAGTTTCGAGCTTTTTCTATCTGCAACAATTCTCCTTCACTCATTTCTCTAACCGAATTTGACATGATTTTTAATAACTCGAGCTCGCCATTTTCTACCGCCAACAACAATCCTTTAGACAACAAATAATCTCCAACCAGAACTGCTATTTTATTTTTCCAAACTGCATTGATCGACCAAAATCCTCTGCGTTTATTCGCATCATCCACCACATCATCGTGCACCAATGTTGCTGTATGCAAAAGTTCTATCATTGCTGCGGCACGATAGGTTGAATCAGTAGTTTCACCAAAAGCCTTTGCCGACAAAAAAACAAACATAGGACGCATTTGCTTCCCTTTTCGCTTAATGATGTAGTGCATGATATTATCCAACAAAGAAACCCTGCTTTTCATAGAAGCTCTGAACCGGGGTTCAAACTCTTTCATCTCCAGTTCAATAGGTTTTTGTATCTGGTCTAATTTATTCATAAAGAAGTCAAAGTTAGTAAAATTAGGTGGCAGATATTCAATTAAGAATAAACTCTTTTTATCCAATTTGGAAGTACCAGCGCACCTATAAAAAGGTAAGGGTAATAGCTGATAATCCTCCACAAAACAGCCAATAAACCAGCCAAGCCTATTGGAATAAAATCTTTTAAAAATCCACTAAAAACAAATTCAGCTATTCCTGTTCCTCCAGGTGTTGGGCTAATTAGCAGAATCATCCACATCACTAATTGTCTCCCATAGATTAAAAAATGTTCTCCAACAGGTGTAAAAGCTAATATTAGAAAGTTAACTACCCAAAATCGTGCAGTCCATGAAAATAATGTTGCTCCAAACGATTTTACCCAAAACAGAACTGATTTGCTTTTAAATTCTCTAGAAGCATTGATTATTTCATTTCCAGTTTTTTCAGCTTTATGTTCCCATTTTTTTAAAAAAGGCAGCTTAAAAATATTTAGGAGTATTTTCTTTAAAATAGTTGGACTAACAAAAACACCAAATGAAATCATAATAGCCAACAACAATGTTACTCCGTATCCTATTACAAAAATTCCTTTTACTGTTAAAAGTATCCCAAACATTTCTTTTTGTATTTGAATTGGAAAAAGTTGACTTGTTCCTATTAAAATTATAACTAAAGGAACAGTAACCACATAAAATAGCTCATCTAATAAAGCAGTAATCATTACCAAAGCAGTGCTTTTTCCTGTTGGTATTCCCTCCTTTTTTAAAATAAAAAGTGCAATTCCTGTTCCGCCAATTACAGAAGGAGTAATTGCTGAAGCAGCTTCCCAAAGCATAATTACATCAAAACCTTGCCGCCAGTTCAACTGGTAATCTGTCAAAACTCTTATTCGATATATATATCCTAAATCACGTATCACCATCATCAAAAAGGCTATAAAAATCCAAACAAAAGAGGTGAAAGTCCAATTGGTAGCGAAGAATTGACTCCAATCTGTATTTTCCCACAACAAGTAAAAAGAAGCGATTAATCCCAACCCAATAGGAATAAAGAGTTTTTTCAATGAAAATAATTGTTTGAGCTTATTGCTTTTAGACATAACAAAAAAATGTAAATCCTTTAATTACTCAATTTGTAGTTAGATTATTGCGCGTTTGAAAGTAGTGAATTGTTTTGAATTTCAAACTATAATTACTATTACATTTGGAAACTCTCCTTATTTTTTTATATATTGGTCTTTCAAATTATTTATATTTATTTAAAATTTAATATTATGGCAACAGGAAAAATTAGTGTAATCAATTCAGGTGGAATTGGAGGTATGGTAACTTCAATTGACCCAAGATCAGGAGGCGCTGGACCAGACATTCCATATTTAGAAACTACACCAGCTGGAGCTTCGGTTGGTAGTGATGTAACATACGATCTTGATCCATTAGCAAGAACCCCAACAGCAATTAATATTCAATTAGTAAGTGTTGAACCTGCTGATGAAGGAACTGTAGAAACAGGGACAATTAATGGAGATTTAGATGTTGGTGCAGGAACTTACACGTTAAAAGGGGCAACAGTTACCGGAGATGTAAAAGTTAAGGGTGGACGATTAATTATAAAGTCTGGTTCTACTATAAATGGAGATGTAGATTTTAAAAATGGAAGTGATTTAGATATTTTTAATTCTGAGGTAAAAGGAACTATTAAATTTAAAGAAAGTGCTAACTTTAGAACTGACACAACAACTACAGGAGGCGATGTAGAAGTGAAAAAAAGTAGTTCCGCAAGAATAGATACAACAACAACAGGTGGTGATGTAGAAGTGAAAAAAACCAATTCTGCAAGAGTAGATACAACAACTACAGGAGGTGATGTGGAAGTAAAAAATGTTGCTGATGCATCTGTAACTAACTGTACTATTGCTGGTGATTTAGAATTGAAAAACAATACCAATTGTAGTCAATCTGGAAATACGGTAAGTGGAGAAAATAAGGGATGTGTTTAACATTTTAAAAATACAAACATATAAAACAGGCTTAATTAAGCCTGTTTTATATTTTAAACCCTACTATTAAAATATCATCAACCTGTTCATTGTCACCTTTCCATGACATTAAAGTTTCATCTAATAATCTATTTTGTTCAGGGTGTGGATAATTGTGAATTTGCATGAACATTTCTTTTAAATTTTTTATCATAAATTTTTTTCCTTTAGGCCCTCCGAACTGGTCAGCATAGCCATCAGAAAATAAATAAATTGAGTCTCCAGGCTTAGTACTTATTTTATGAGTGGTAAATTGATAATCAATTTTAGTTCGTCCTCCAATTGGAGTTCTATCAGCTTTAACTTCATTAATATTTTTATCCCTTATATATATTAATTGGTTATAAGCCCCAGCATACTCTATTCTATTTGTTTTTTTCTCTATTACACATAAAGAGCAATCCATGCCATCGGAAGAAGTAAAAGTTGAATTTTTATGAGAGAATGATTGCTTTATTGCATTATTAACTTCAGTTAGTATTTCACCCGGAGTATTAAAATTTTTTTCAATGATTATTTGATTTAACAGATTATTACAAAGCATAGAAACAAAAGCTCCTGGAACACCATGACCAGTACAATCTGCAGCCATTATAAATAGATAATCTTCTTTTTCATGAAACCAATAAAAATCACCACTTACAATATCTTTAGGTTTAAAAAATATAAAATGATTGGGTAATGATTTTGATATCAAACTTGAATCTGGAAGAATACTTTGTTGAATATTACTTGCATAAGTTATACTATCAGTAATATCCTTATTTTTCTCTTCAATTATATTATTTTTCTCTTCAAGCATTTTATTAGCTTGTTGCTTTTGTTTAATCCCTCTGTAAGCAACAAACAACAGCACCAAAGAAAGAAACAGTCCGATAGCAAACCATATTTTTTGAGTTGTTTGTAATTGGACTTCTGTATTTTGTTTTTCTATTTCAACCTGTTGTAGCGCAATTTCATTATCTTTTTTTTCAGCTTCAAATTTAGCATCCATTTCAGCAATTAATTTGGCATTATTAATTTGATTAAGACTATCTTTTACCTTTATTGCCATTACGTAAAATTGGCTTGCTTTTCTAAATTGTTTGAGTTCTATATATATATCACCTAATTTAATATAAGCATCCTGCTGTTGATATAGATTGTTTGCCTCTTTTGCAACTTCTAATCCCTCAGACACATATTGGCTGGCTAATTTATATTTATTTAAATGAGAATACGCGTACCCTATATTTTGTAATACATTAGAGAAGCCTTTTTTATCATCAACATAAATTCGTTTAATTTTTAAACTTTTCTTAAAATAGTCTAATGCTTTTTCATATTTCTTAAGGTTATAATATACAGACCCTATATTACTAAGCGTCCTTGAAATGGACAGGCTATCTCCAATTTGTTCTTTTAATGCTAGTGTTTTTTTATTGTATTCTAATGCTTTTTGGAATGCCCCTTGTTTTTCATAAATAAGCCCAATATTATTCATAAATCTTACTTGATCTTCTATATTTTTTCCGTTAACTGCTAGCTGAAGTGCATCATTCCAATATTCAATTGCTTTTTCCCAATTTTGCATATAATAATAAGAAGCACCTATAGAATTAAGTACGTTTCCTGCCTGACTTCCCTTGCCCAATTTTTCATATATTTTTAATGCTTTTAAACTAGACTCGATACTTTTTTGATAATTCGATTCATCATTATAATAATCTGAAATCTCTAATAAAATTTTAGCTTTAGATGAATCTATAATTACTTTATTAAGCTCATTATTTAATGAGTCTAAAACTTTAATTCCATTTGCATAATAATTATGTACACAAAAGAAAAAACATATAAAACAACATAAATAATATTTATTGGATGAATTCATCATAAAGTCTAAATTATATATTTTATAGCATACAAGGTATGTTTATTATAAGTTTTTTACTTCTTTTAAAATTTTAAAAGGCAGTTTATTACTTTTGGAAAGTATGAAAAAAATTTATCATCTCTCCACATGTTCTACTTGTAAAAGAATAATTGTTGATTTAAAGTTAGCTTATTCGTTTCAATTTCAGGACATCAAAACTAACAAAATAACACAAGAACAAATTGAAGAAATGGCAAAATTATGCGGTTCGTATGAAAGCCTATTCAGTAAAAGAGCCATAAAATATAAAGAGATGGGATTGAAAGGTAAAAATCTATCCGAAAATGATATGAAAAAACTGATTTTGCAAGAATATACTTTTTTGAAGCGCCCCGTTATTATTATTGACGACCAAATATTTATTGGGAATGCTAAAAGTACCATTGAATCAGTAGCCAAATTTTTATGAAAGTCGATCTAAGGCCCCACCTTTCTATTTTAGGTGCCAACATAATCTATGGCATTAACTACACTGTAGCAAAAGATGTTATGCCTAATTTTGTAACTCCATTTGGTTTGGTTCTTTGCAGAGTTATTGGCGCTTTATTTTTATTCTGGTGCGTTCATCTTTTTAACTACGAAAAAATAGAAAAGAAGGACTTATTGTTATTAGCTGCCTGTGGATTTTTTGGAGTTTTTGCCAATCAAATGATGTTTCTTTACGGATTAGACAATACTACCCCAATCAATGCCAGTATCATTATGGTTTCTAATCCTATTTTAGTATTAATAGCTTCGGCTATTATTTTAAAATCAAAGGTTACTTTTCTTAAAATTGGAGGAATTGCCTCTGGAATTACCGGTGCTTTATTGCTCTTATTGTTTAAAAATGATTTTTCATTCGGGTCAGAAAATTTTTTAGGAAATTTATTTATCTTCTTAAATGCTATGTCTTACGGCATATACTTGGTTATAGCTGTTCCTCTAATGCGAAAATATAAACCCTTAACAGTAATTACATGGGTATTTACTTTTGGAATTATTTTTGTTTTTCCACTAGGCATTCAAGAGTTCATTCAAATAAAATGGCAAACTTTTTCTCCATTCATTTGGTTCGAATTTTCTTTTATTGTGGTGGCTACCACTTTTTTCGCATATCTGTTAAATATCTATGGGTTGAAGAAATTAAATCCAACAATCGTTTCCTCTTATATTTATTTACAACCCTTATTGGCTGCAATAATTGCCATTTGGGCAGGAAAAGATGGTTTGGATTGGGTTAAAATTGTTGC
>CAYRAD010000141.1:0-6719 GCA_964422135.1 uncultured Vicingus sp. | reverse complement strand
AACTTTCACTATTATCATTTTTCATCATTGTCAACGTGTCCGTTGTCTTTTTTTTGTATGTACCCCAACGTTCTTGTTGGAAATGTTTTAATAGTTCTTACAAAAGTGATACCTTGAACACTTGCAGACAATAACGAAGTTATCGTTTTTTTAGGACAAAGTCAAGGGGTTAACTAAAATAAAAACTGAGGATTTCTATTGTAACCTTGCTAGTTTCGCGATTACTTTATTTTGTTTTTTAATCATATTGTCAGTGTATTTGTCAACATAAAAAAATTCTCGATCTTCAACAAAAAACTACATTGGATCAACATCAATTGTGATGCGTACACTTTTGTATTTGCTAAAAACCTCAAACTGGTTTTTTACTTCCATTACCAGTTCGCGTGTTTTTGTTGTCGAAATTTCACGTTCTACTTTTAGCATGGTGTTTTTGTGGTAAAGGTTTTTAATACGTGAAATAACTGGAAATTCAGGGCCTAAAACTCGGTTACCAAATTTTGCTCTTAATGCATTGGTAAACTCATTGGCACCATCGTTTAATACATCTCTATCTCTATGTTTTAATGTGAAATATATTAAGCGTTGGTAGGGTGGATATTTGAACTTTTTGCGTTGAATAATTTCATCTTTATACATTCCTAAAAAATCATGTTCTATCACTTGACGAATAATTGGATGATAAGGATCGTAGGTCTGAACGATTACCTTACCTCGTTTGCTTTTTCTTCCTGCTCTACCACTTACTTGACTCATTAACTGGTAGGAACGTTCAAAAGCTCTAAAATCAGGAAAATTGAGCATGTTATCGGCATTTAAAATCCCAACAACAGCAACATTATCAAAGTCTAACCCTTTGGTTACCATTTGTGTTCCTACCAACACATCAATAACTCCATCTTCAAAATCGCTAATTAAACGATGATAAGCATTTTTGGTTCGAGTGGTATCAGCATCCATTCTGGCTACTTTAATCTTAGGAAAAAATAGCGGTAATTCTTCTTCAATTTGTTCTGTCCCGAATCCTTTTAATGTAACTCTGGTACTTCCACAAGCAGTACAGCTTGTTGGCATCTGTTTGCTGGTTCCACAATAATGACACTTTAATTGTTTGGCAAATTTATGGTAGGTTAAGGATACATCACAATTGTTACATTCTGGCACATGACCACATGCCTCGCAAAGCAAAAATGGAGCGTAGCCTCTTCGGTTTTGAAACAAAATAACTTGCTCTTTGTTCTTAAATGCTGCTTCCATCGATTCCATTAGCAAGGGAGAAAAATGGGATTTCATTAGTTTTTTTCGAGAAGCTTCTTTAATGTCAGCACACAAAACTTCAGGCATTTGAACTCCTCCATGCCGTTTGTTCAATTCAACCAAGCCGTATTTTTTTTGAAGTGCATTCCAATACGTTTCAATTGCTGGAGTGGCAGAACCCATCAAAACTTTTGCTTGATGGATGCTTGCTAAAACTACAGATGCATCTCTGGCATTGTATCGTGGAGCAGGATTGTATTGTTTAAAACTGGTTTCGCTTTCTTCGTCAATGATGATTAATCCTAATTTATTAAAAGGTAAGAACATGGCTGAACGTGCTCCCATTACAATTTGAAATTTGGAAGATTTTTCTCCTTTAAAATCAAGCACCTTGTTCCAGACCTCAACACGCTCATTCTCATTAAATTTTGAATGGTAAACGCCAATTACATCTCCAAAAACTTTTTGTAAACGCGTAATTAATTGAGTGGTTAAAGCAATTTCGGGGAGTAAATAAAGAACTTGTTCTCCTTTATCTATTGCTTCTTTTATGAGTTTAATGTAAATCTCCGTTTTCCCCGAACCCGTTACTCCATGAAGTAAAACAACATCTTTATCATTAAAGTTGGATTTAATTTCGTTATAAGCTTTTACCTGATGCTCGTTTAATGTTTTTTCACCAATTAGTTCATTGTTGTATTTCCCAATTCTGTCAACAGCTACATCATAAATTTCAAAAATATTTTTCTTCACCATTTCATTTATTATGGATGAAGTAACTCGAGTGGAGTTTTGTAAATCAATTTTTTTGACTTCTACTGCTTTGTCATAACGCTTAGAAAGGTGAATAAAAGACATTAACGTTTCTAATTGTTTGTTGGCACGTTTCAGATTATCAAATATTTGTTTGAGGTTTTCTTCAACATTAGCAAATTCAGTTAAACGGACGAACTGAATAATTTTGGGTTTAAATTTTCTTTTGAGTTCTTCTTCAACAACAATTACTTTTTTTTCTATAAGTGATTTCACAAATTTGTGAATGTTTTTTACATCCAATATTTCTGAAATTTCTTGCAGACTCAACATGTTTTTAATTTCTAAAGCCTCATAAATTGTATATTCATTATTGGTTAAATCTTTGATGGCATCTCCTTCAAAATCTCTATTTAAAAGCACCTTTGTTTCGCTAGCTAATTTTAAAGCACCTGGTAATGCTGCATTAAATACATCTCCGGGGTTAGCAATGTAATAATCTCCTATCCACTCCCAATGTTTCAATTGTTTGGCGTTTACAATTGGTCTATCATCCAGTAAAGATTCAACATATTTAGCCTGATATTCTGAAGGAGGAGTGTTGTGAATGTGTTTTACTAAAGCGGAATATAGTTTGCCGCCTCGTCCAAAAGGAACAACTGCCCGTTGCCCAATTTGTATATCATCATTTAATTCGAAAGGTAAACGATAAGTAAACAAATTAGGTAATGAAAGGGGTAATATAACATCGATAAATTTAGTTTCTTTACTCATTCTCTTTTTTTCTTTCTTACGTATGTAAGAATCCATTCAAATATACAACTACCTTTAATATTTTAAACTGTTAATTTCCGGATTATCTCATTTGAACTTAAAGTTCCTAATTTTTTCCCTGCTTTCGCAGTGGAATCCAGCCAAATATACAAGTACCTTAATATTAGCTAATAGATTGATATTATTTTTGGTAGTACAACTTTTAAAAAAATTTTGTGCATTTAAAGAACCAACAAGAATGGTAACAAATAAAAAATAATTAAGTCTTTTTTATGTCTTTAAGTTTAATTTTTTTTAAGTTTTGCAATTTATATAACAAGAAATTCAGGTATTTACATAAATTATATTTTATTATTGAGCAGCCAATTTCCTATCCATTTTACTGGTTATTATTTTAAATATTAATAAAGCAAATGCAGCTACTAATGCAATAACCAAGAAGTAATACCATATTATGTGGGCATTTTCGTAATAAGAAGCTTTTTCCAATTCACTAATCCCCTGAGGTAATGAATTGGGGTCTGGACAATAAGCGTCTAATAAAAACCCTGACATAATAAACCCAATTAACGCAGAAAAAAAGGAATGTAAGTGGCTAAATCCCATGTAAACACCTTCTTCTCCTTTTGGTGCCTGATGAGCGAAGTATTCTAAAAATCTTGGTGATATGAAACATTCTGCCAAACCTTGTATTCCAATTCCTACAATCATCATTAATGTTAAAGGGTGCATGGTAAATGCCCCAAAAATACTAATGGAACTACCGGTAATACTTTCCAGGTTTTGACTCATGGCCATGGCTAAGGCAGAAAAAGGCATAATTATCATCCCGATAAACATAACCGAAACAGCTTTATATTTTTTGGTAAACTGAGTAATGATAACCACAAATATTACTACAACCAAAGGGTTTATATTGGCCATCCATTCGGGTTTTGCACTTTCGCCTAATAAACGGATAACATATTTTGGCATTGTTGCATATAACTGGTGCTGAATTATCCAGAATCCGGCTACAATTAATGTTAAGATAATTAAACGAGGTGTTGAAAAAATCTTTTTAAGAGCATTTAAAACATCACTTACAGATTTAGATTCTTCTGTTCTTTCCACGTCAATCTTAAAAATAAAGATGGCTAATAATAAAGCAAAAAAAGCCATTCCGGCTGAGAAAAAATTAACATATTCTAAACCTATTCCTTGCCTGATACTTGGTACAACAGTTTTTCCACCAAAAGCACCAATGTTTACTATCCAATAAAAAAGAGAGAATCCTCTTGCTTTATTTACTTCTGATGTTGTTTTTGCTACTGTTCCGGTTATTAATGGTTTAATAAAGGAACCTCCTATTAGGATAACAAAAAGGAAGAAAAGAACTAACAATTTTGAATGAAATACACCCAGAAAAAAATAACCAATGGTTAATAAAGAAAAAGCAAGTATCAATCCTTTTTTAAATCCAATTTTATCAGAAATAGCTCCAACAAATGGAGGAAAGAAATAAAGAAGTGCAAAAAATACACCTGCCACAACACCGGTTGCTTTATCATTAAAACCAACAATATCTGTCAGGTATAAGGTTAAAACAATGAAAAAACCGTAATAAGCAGCTCTTTCACATAATTCCATAAAGTTGGCGAGCCAAAATTCTCTAGGAAATTTCCATGTTTCTTTATTTTCATTGTTGTCCATATTAATCTTTATCATTAATTTTTTCTTTTAACTCTTCTAAGCTATTTTCAAAGTTAAAAACATCACTTAACTTACCAACATTATCTATGTCAAATATAGATGACGAAATGAATTTAGCAAAATCCAACTTCGTTTCTTCGTATTCAAAAAGCATCAGAAGTTCTTTTAGTTGGTCAATCATAATACAAACCGAATCCATATCCTGAATGGCATATTTAATCTTTTCCAATTTACTATCTTCCAATTGTTCAGCAATAATAATTCCCCTTAGCTGTGCAAATTTATCTTCTTTTATTGGCCATGGGCAACCTAATTTTCCTGCGTAGTCTTCTAATTTATAGTAAGTTTCAAAAGGAGGAACATAAGCTGTATCTTTTATCAGAGTAGTGTCTTTTATTAGTGTATCAACAGGAAGATTGCTGTTCTCAATATAATTGACGATTAGTTGGTTTTTATCTCTCTTGTAAGTTGCTGAAGGAATAACCTTCTTTAAAGCAATGTTCTTTTTATTAACAGTATATAAATGTGCCATACCTTCATCGATTAAGAAAATGTTCTTTTTTAATATGGTGGTATCATTCTTAAAGGAAATGATAATGTTGTATGGTTTGTTCCCTACCAACGATTGAATCTGGATGTTGTCGTTGTAGTTTTTGTGCTGTTTAATTAGGTTAATTGAAATCTGAATAGAATCATTATTTTCACATTGAAATATAGCACTGGCTGTTTGAGCTGAGAATTCAACTGAGAGTAACAAAAGAAATATGTATAATAAATACCTCATCAAATGCCAAAAAATTCATCAAAAGAAAAAGTATCTTTTAAACGAACTCCTTTTTCGGTATGTTGTACAGTGCAACATTCATTTATATTGTCATGCTCAAAAAAGAGTACATATTCTTTATCTACTGCTTCATTTAAAAATTTCTCTTTTTCGCCCATGGTTAAAAGCGGACGAGTATCATACCCCATCACATAAGGAAGCGGAATATGTCCGACAGAAGGGAGCAAATCAGCCATATAAGTTATGGTTTTCCCTTTGTAGTTGATATGTGGAAGCATTTGTCCTTCAGTATGACCATTAACTATCAGAATATCAAAGAGGTCAAAACCATCCACATCAATAAATTTAAGTTGACCGAGTTCCTGCATAGGAATAATATTTTCGGTTAAGAACGAAGCCTTTTCACGAGGGTTAGGCTCTGTAGCCCATTGCCAATGCTTGGTATTGCTCCAGTAAGTTGCATTTTTAAAAGTAGCTTCAAATTTTGTTCGATCTTTGTTCCATTTTATTCCTCCTCCACAGTGATCAAAATGCAAATGTGTTAAAAAAACATCAGTAATATCATCGGGATGAAAGCCCAGCTTGTTTAAACTTTTCATCAAACTATCATCACCATATAAATAATAATAACTAAAAAACTTGTCTGGTTGTTTGTCGCCCATTCCGTTATCAACAATAATCAAACGGTTACCATCTTCAATTAATAAACTTCTTAATGCCCAGCTACACATGTTATTACTATCAGCGGGATTTGTTTTTTGCCAAAGAGATTTGGGAACAACGCCAAACATAGCTCCACCATCTAATTTAAAATACCCTGTATTTAAAGGATATATTTTCATAAAATTTACAATTTGTTTTTAACGCATCCAAGTTACCATTTTGAAATAACATTTGCTTGTTGAAAATTGAAATAAGTTTCAATATTTCCACTTTCGTTATTGGCTAAGTTTACAGTATGAGAGTTCATTTTATAGCAATAGGTGGTAGTGCCATGCATAACCTGGCCATTGCTTTACACAAAAAAGGATTTAACGTTACAGGTTCTGATGATGAGATTTTTGAACCTAGCAAAAGCCGAATTGCTAAGTATGGTTTGTTACCTGAAAAATTTGGTTGGGATGCCAACAGAATTACTAATAATATTGATGCTATTATTCTGGGGATGCATGCCCGGATTGATAATCCTGAACTGTTAAAGGCACAAGAATTAGGGCTTAAAGTGTATTCCTATCCCGAATACATTTACGAACAATCAAAAAATAAAACCAGAGTGGTAATAGGTGGGAGCCATGGAAAAACTTCCATTACTTCGATGATATTACACGTGTTAGAAAAATGTAAATTGGATTTTGATTACATGGTTGGAGCACAGTTAAAAGGTTTTGAAACCATGGTTAAGATAACAGATGCTCCTGTTATTATTCTTGAAGGCGATGAATATCTTTCATCACCGATT
>CAYRAD010000140.1:0-6723 GCA_964422135.1 uncultured Vicingus sp. | reverse complement strand
GTAAATGATGCTGTATCTAAAGAGGAGCAGATATCAGATTTATAAATGATATAAATAGATTCTTGTCCTTCAGGAATTCCATCTTGAATAGAATTAATAATAACTGTTGCCGAAGTTTGACCTGCAGGAATAGTAATAGTTGTATCAATAAGCTGATAATCTACACCATTAGTTGCTAATCCTCCAATCTGATAATTAATTACTGTATTTGTTGCGGATGGTATATCCAAACTAAATTCAAAACTTGCAGGAATACATCCTTCTAAGGCAATGTTATCTCCGTTTACTGTCTGTGTTTGTGCATTAACAGTTCCCTGTATAAAACTGTTTTCTAAAAGGAAAACTGCTGAATTCCATACTTCATCACCTGCATCGGCAATAACCAGCTTCATGGTATAAGTTTGACATGGAGTTAAGTTGGTTCGTTTTGCCGTTAAAATGGTTGTCCATGCATCATATTGAACTGTGGCTCCTCCTGCATTGTCTATATAATATTGGCTATTGGTTATGGCATTAATATTATTAATTGAAACAGGATTAGAAGTGGATGGGACTAAGGCAATGTTTTCTTCTCCAACAATACCAGGGCCACTAATATAGAAAGCAAAAACATCATTATAGG
Source organism: uncultured Vicingus sp. (assembly GCA_964422135.1). GTDB lineage: Bacteria > Bacteroidota > Bacteroidia > Flavobacteriales_E > Vicingaceae. Next base: position 6,101 of record CAYRAD010000140.1, on the reverse strand, counting down.
AAGAGTTATTTGGTGGTGCATATTCAGGATATTCTTCAGAAGCGAAAATATACTCAAACTGTACAAAATCGGATTGAATAGCAAAATCGAATTGTAGTGTAATGGCATCATAAGTAGTAGCTCCGGCCAAACTATCCATTTGACTTGTTCCCGAAGTACCAAGATTATCTCCGCCACCGGCAGAACTATTTGGCCCGGGTGCATTATTAATATCTCCGGTGGATAATATTACCCCTGAGTTCATGCCTAAATTAGAACTAACACCATTAAAAGAACCGGATGCCGAATTACTACCCGTTAATGAAGCATTAGAAATGGTTATGTTCGGACCGGCTAATAATTGAGCCAATTGGGTTGCCGTTAAACCACCATTTACCGTTAATTGTGCTTTTAAATGAGCTGGAACTAAAAATAGCAAAGAAATAAGTACGCATAAAATTAGCTTACTTGTTAGAGAAGCAAAAGATTTCATAATAAAAGTGAGTTTAATGTTTTAAAAACATTGAAACTACGATATTTTTATTGTTTCCTGAAATTAATAACAAGATATTATAGGAATCCTATAAACCAAAAAAGAGGGTAAATAATGAGGAGAATCAATAGCTATTTTAAACTCAAATTAAAAAGGGAGAAATAATTAATTATTCCTCGATAACCTTAGATTTCCTATTGTTTTTAAAATGTAAACCAAGTAATCCTAATAACAATAAAATGAGCACAATTGATGAGATACTGGTAATTACATTTCCTGTATAATGGGAAACCGGATGGAAAGTAAATACGATTTCGTGTTTACCCGCAGGAATTTTTAAACCTCTTAATACATAATTTACCCTTACCATTTCAGCATCTTTTCCATCGATGGTAACTTTCCAGTCAACATTTCCTTTGTACCAGATTTCTGAAAAGACAGCAAATTGTTCGCTGGAAGCATTACTGGCATAAGCCATTTTATCGGGATGAAAGGAAGTCAAGGATATAGTATTTTGTGGATTGGTTTGAGGGAAAAAATCCCCTACTTTATCCTTAAACCGCTCGTCAATAATAACGGTAGTGGCAGGATTAAAATCGCTTAATGCGTCAATTTCTTCATTGGCATTTTTTGCCCATTGAATATTGCTAATGAACCACACATTACCTAATGCTTCCGGATTTTGCTGAGCCATTTCCTGCCCGGGTTGACCGGTAATAAAATATTTGGCATTGAGCATGTTCATCACATTCATATTTCCTTTAGCAAGATGTCGCTCGATTAAATCCTGATACAGGTATAATTTTGCTGCAGTATAGCCACCCACCGATTTATGATGATAGGAAGTGATGGCATCGTTAAATGACCCACTTCTTCCGGTGGTATTAAATACACGGTAGCTAAGGGTTTTATCCTGTTTTATTTGTAAGTCTGCGTTGGTAGTGGGAACCAAAGCATCATAATTTTTTGCTCTCTGAAAATCATCAGTATTTAAGTATCTTTTTCCGACAGACCACATGTCAAATAGAATCAAAATTCCAAAGATGAAATAGGGCAGGCTTTCGCTTTTAAATTTCTTAAAGGCCATCCACCATATTGTTCCAAATGTTAAAGCAATTAAAATTAAACTTCGAAATACATCACTTTGTAAAAGGTCTATTCTGTCCTGAATAATTGTGTCTAATGGAAAACCGGCTTGTTCCAGTTGGGCATCAGCTAATCCGGTAAAGTCCATGCTTGAACCCATAAGTAAAAAGTAGAGAAGAATCACACTAAGTAGTCCTCCTGAAACAAAAAGTCCTTTTTTTAATTTAGCTTTATCGTAAGTACCATCAAAAAGATTTTTTAATGTAAACATCGCACCAATACAGACACTGATTATGGTCATGGAGAGCCACATAGATGGAGTACGGAACTTGTTATATAAAGGGAAATGGTTAAAGAAAAATTCATTGACAACTAAAAAGTTTTTTCCCCATGAAAAAATCACGGTAACAATAATCACTGAAAGCAATAACCACTTAATTCTTGATTTTTCGGTAAAAAATAATAATAAAAATAAGAATAAAAGTACCGCTCCCAGATAGGTTGGTCCGGTATTGCCATCTGGTCCGGCATAATAATTATAAACATTCTTTAGTGCATCTAAGACCTGTTTTTTTGGAACACCCTTTTTCCTGAGCTCTTCAAAAGTATTTGATTTTTCGTCCAGAGTCATTCCACCACCACCATAATTAGGGATTAAAAAATTAAAAGATTCGTCAATACCATAACTCCACTTCATGGAATAATCAATGTCTAAACCATTTGATTTAGGAACATCACCTTTTTTGGTCAGTTCCGATTTACCTCCCCTGATAGTTTCTTCACCGAAATCGTAAGTAGTCCATAATAAGGTGGTATTAGGTAAAATACCCAATATCGCAAAGCCGAGTATTACCGCAGATTTTTTTATAAATCCGACAACATCTTTTGATTTTAAACTGTTTAGTAATTCAAAAATAACCAGTATTAAAATGAAGAACATTGAGAAATAGACAATCTGAATGTGATTGGCGGCTATAGCTAAACATATAAAAAGGCTTGTAAATATTCCTCCTAATAACAATTGTTTACGATAAGCATAATAGATAGAAGCAATTAAAGGGGGAATATAAGAAATGGTGAAAATCTTAGTGGAATGGCCGGCTTCTATAGAAAGTAAAAACCAGGTGGACAAACCAAATCCAATGGCACCAATCAGACAGAGTTCATAACGTAAGCCAAACAAACATAAACAAATATAAAGTCCTAACATTAAGGCAAACATCATACTCATATTCAGCCCCATTGCTTTACGGTAAAGCTCTATTTTTCGCACTAAATTAGCTCTTACATTGTATGCTATCTGAAAAACAGGCATACCGGAAAATACTCTTGAACTCCATAAAATGGTTTCTCCTTTATCCTGATAATCTCTAACTTCTTTTGAAGCTGCAACAGCACTTATACCATCATGACTCGGTATTTTTTTACCCTGTACTTCAGGATAAAAATAGATTACACATAACACCAACATTACTAAGACTGCAGCAAGGTGTTTTAATGATTTTTTAATAATCGAATTGTTCATGTTATAGAAAAATAAGGAGTTAAAAGTAAGGAGATAAAGTTAATTTCTGAAAAGATTTATAATTTCTTTGCTTCATTCCAGTAAACATCCATTTCATCTAGGGCCATTTCGCTTAACACTTTTCCTTCTTTTTTAGTTTCCGACTCCATGAATTGAAAGCGTTTAATGAACTTTTTATTGGTTTTTTCCAGAGCATCTTCAGGATTAAGGTTTAAAAACCGTCCATAATTGATGAGCGAAAAGAGTACATCGCCAAATTCATCTTCAATTTTATCACTTTTAGCATTCACTTCAGTTTTAAATTCATCAATTTCTTCCAACACTTTTTCCCAAACCTGATCTTTATTTTCCCAATCAAAACCAATTCCCCTTGCTTTATCTTGTATTCTTATTGCTTTTATTAATGCAGGTAATGAAGCCGGAACTCCTTCCAAAACAGATTTTTTACCTTCTTTTAATTTTAATTTTTCCCAGTTGGCTTTCACTTCTTCGTCATCAGCAACTTCAACATCTCCATAAATATGAGGATGACGATATATTAACTTCTCACAGATTCCATTTAGCACATCAGCAATATCAAAACCATTGGTCTCTGAAGCAATTTTGGAGTAAAAAACAATATGAAGTAATAAATCACCCAGCTCTTTTTTTACTTCATCTAAGTCATTATCGATAATAGCATCGGTTAGTTCATAGGTTTCTTCAATGGTTAAGTGTCGTAACGATTGCATGGTCTGTTTTTTATCCCAGGGACATTTAGTCCTTAAGTCATCCATTATGTTCAATAACCTTTCAAATGCTACTATTTTTTCCTTCATTTTTAATAAGTTTATTATTCACGAATTATTATAATTTTGTTTTGTGATAAAAGTACACCTTAAATATCAGTTATTATTTTGCCTTTTTCTCCTTTTTATTAACGGGTTTTCACAAGAAGAAGAACCTTCATTTAGCATTAAGGAGACAGGTCATTTTGGAGCTATATTGCCCCACAGGCCTGAGATTAATGAGATTATTGAAGGACACACACAGGCTTATGAACTGTCGTTTTATCATTCAACAATGGGGAAAAAGAAGTGGCAACAACTTTACCATTATCCGAAGGTGGGAATATCTGCATTGGCCATAAATCTGGGAAATGAAAAAGAAATCGGAATGGGTTATGGTGTTTTTCCTTTTATTGAAATTCCTCTCAATCAGCGTAAAGTCAACTGGAGGTTAAAGTTGGGTTATGGCTTAGGTTATATTGAGAAACCTTTCGACAGGAAAACGAATTATAAAGAAATTGCGATAGGTTCTCATATTAATGCCATTGTGCATGCTAACATGATGTGGTCGTTTAAAATTGTAGAAGTATTAAGTACATCGGCTGGTATTTCTTTGATTCACTTTTCCAATGCTTCATTTTCTAAACCTAATTTGGGCATAAATGTAGCGTCTTTAAATGCAGGTATTTCCTATAATTTTGGAGCTAATCAGGAGCCAATTGTTAACACATATGAAGATAGACCTCATATATGGAACAAACAATTAATGGTGGGTTTTGGCTTAAAAGAAATACCGCCTGTTGACGGACCAAAATATGTTGTTTCTTCATATTCATTTAATTTAATTAAAACGAGGGCAGAGAAAAGTTCATACGGATTTGGAGCAGATGTGTTTTACAATACTTCTTTAAATGAGTTGATTGCTGTTGATTCATCCGGAACAAAAAATGGATTGAATAATTTTAGATTAGGAATAGTGGGCATTTATTCCTTTGACTTTGGAAGGATTTCATTCCTTACAGAAATGGGCGTATATGCTTTTACAAAATATAAAGAGGATGGACTTGTATATCATAGAGTAATTACAAGATTTCATTTAACAGACAGGTTATTTATAAATGTCGGATTAAAAACCCATTATGTGGTTGCCGATTATTTTGAAGCCGGAATAGGTTATAACTTTAAAAAATGAATTGGAATAAAAAATATCAAATGTTAATGGTGTTCAGTTTTACTGTTGCACTGATGTTTTTATCATGTGGAAAGGAGTCGAGTTGTTTTAAAAGTACTGGAAAAATAATAAAGGAAGAACGGTCTATAACAAGTGGTGTTACTGAAATTAGTATAGAAGATAATATTGATTTGTTGATAACACAAAGTAGCAATATTAGTTTGGTAGTTGAAGGAGGTGAAAACCTCTTGCCTTATATTAATACTGATATTTCGGGAAGTCAATTAACAATTTCCAGTGATAATAAGTGCAGTTTTTTTAGGGATTATAGTGTTCCTTTAACAGTCTATTTATCCTTACCAAATCTTACAAAGATAGCCTATACAGGTAAAGGAAACATCAGTTCAGCTAATGGTTTAAATTTCCCTGATTTTACACTCGAAACTACGCATGGAACCGGAAGTATAAATTTAACGATGAATTCGGATAAGGTTGCCATTTATCAGCACACAGGTCCGGCTGATTTTACGATAAAAGGAACTACGAATTACCTTTATTTATATTCGGGAGGAAACGGATGGTTTTATTTGGATAAGCTGGAAGCTGAAGATGTTCATACCAATAATCGAGGTTCCGGTGATATGATTGTAAAGGCGAACAAATCCTTACTGGTGGAATTGACTTCTTTAGGTAATATTGAATATTATGGAAATCCGGATGTAACTGTAAGTGTTCATTCTGGAAGTGGTAAATTGATAAAGAAGTAGTTTATTCATTACCTAACAAATCATCTTTTAAATCACTATCAGCAGGTTTGTCACCCAGCCAAATACCAAAAAGTGCTTTTTTAAAATCCAGACCTTCTATTATTGGCATCATTTTTCCATTTTTAAGAATAACGGTACCTTTTCCGGGAACATAAGCAATATCGTAAATATCGCCTTCTTTAATTTCTTCTGTCGAAAATACATTCTTAAACTTGTCAATTCGTTCCCTAAGAGCTTTGGTCTTTCCGCCAGTTGATTTTTTAAAACCTTCTTCAACAGCATCGGCCATCTTTTTACTGGTAATTAAAGAAGA